>JANMTV010000311.1:0-2656 GCA_031390905.1 Ilumatobacteraceae bacterium
CGCGGCGACGCACGACAAGTAGGTCGCTGGTGCTCCACGTGTCGAGCGGGATCGCGGTGATGCTGTCAAGGGCGAGGTGTTTGTTACGGCGTCGTTCGAGACTGGCAGCCAGCACCTCAATCGGGTCCGGCTGGTCGACAGTGCGGGTGTGGGGTCCGTCTTCGAGTTGCAGGTCGAGTTCGAGCATGCACGATCGCGACATGTAGATCCGATTCTGTTTGCGACCGCGCGAGAGGGCTTCGTAGGCGAGTTCTCGGTAGAGCAGGTCGTTGCCGAGCAGCATCGTGTGGTCACATGTCAACCCGTGGGCTTTGTTGACCGTCATCGCATAGGCATGACCGACATGCCCGGCATCGACGTATCGGGCCGGGATCTTGACGATCCCACGTGTCAGCTGGACCCGGATTGTGTGTTGGTCTGGGTCGACGTCGAGGATCACGCCCCGGTTGCCGTTGCGGACACCGAGTTTGCGGTCGTTACGCAACATCATCACCTTGTCACCCGCCAACAACGACACGCCACCGATCTCGAGTGTCGGTCCGCTCAGGTATCCGGCGTCGAGGGCGCGTCGGTGGCCGTGGACGTTGAGTTCGGCGACTTCTGAGCGGCGACCGGCGAGCATGATCGCATCGTCGCCGCTCACGGTCGCGGTCCACCAGTCGCCGAGCAGCAGGGTTTTGGTGTGGTCGGCGTCGAAGCCGATCGTGATCCGCCCGTGCTGCTGGTAGGCGTGCAAGGCGTGGGTGGTGTTGCCGTCACGCAGCTGACGGAGTGCCTCGATTTCCCATTCGTGTTGTTGACGACGATTGTCGCTCAACTCGATCACCGGCTGCCGGGCCGTCAGGGCGGCGAACAAGCCACCGGCTGCGATTTCTGGGAGCTGCCTCGGATCCCCCACCAGGACCGCTTTGGCACCCGACCGATACACCTCGGTCAGGATGCGTGCCAGGTCGCGGGTGCCTGCCGTCCCGGCCTCATCGACAACCAACACCGTCGACGGGTCGAGTCCGCCCGGCTCACCACGTTCGATGCCGATCAGCATCCGGGCGATCGTGGTCGACACGATCCCGGCCGCGTTGGCGAGTTCGTCGGCGGCGACACCGGTATGGGCGGCACCGATCACCCGATACCCGCTGCGTTGCCACGCCTCACGAGCGGTCGCTAACGCGAACGTCTTCCCGGCCCCAGCAGGGGCAGTGATGATGTCGACACCGTTCCCCGACGTGGCGATCTGGATCACAGCCCGGACCTGTTCATCCGACAACGACGGTGACAGCCGCAGAGCGGTGAGTAGTTCGTCTTGGTCGCACACGCCGCGTTCGGTGTCGAGCAGGCCGTGTGCGGTGGCGAGTGCGTGGCGTTCGATCTCGAGCAGCTCGAACGTCGTCCACCGCTCGACCGCCGGCAACCTCGAGATCGTGCGCCCCGATCCGTCACGGATGACGGCCCGTTTGCCAGGCACGATCCCATCCAACGCGGCGACACCAAGCCGATCAAGCAAACCCTCAGCCAGAGCTTCGATCACACCGATCGACGCCCCAGCCGGTAAGGCGTCGCACCAGGCTCGCAAGATGTCGTTGCGGTTGAACGACGACTCGTGTGCCGTCAACCCGGCCACGCCGAGCATCTGATCCTCAACCAGCTTGCGCTCATCGTCAGCAAGTGGGATCGGGGCGACACAACCGACCACGTCGTCGAGGCGGGCGGGATCGAAACCGATCTGATCGGCACGTTCGATCCAACGCCTCCGAAGAGGCCCCAAACCGGGGTCGACCTGTTTCGTGCGGCGAGTGTCAAGCGCAGCAATCATCGCAGCCTTCGCAGAGTGTTGACCGCGGATCGCCATCCGTTCCTCAATCTCGACACGACGAGTCGAGAACGCCCTCAACACGTGATCTGGGATGCCGGTGATGTCGGCGATCCCGTTCGTGACCTGACCCCACTCGACACCGAGGGCGACCGTCAAGTTGTAACGCAACTCCGCTTCATACAGATAGCCGATCGTCTTGGCTGACGTATACAACCAGCGCCCATCCAACGTCGCCCACCTCCCGTCGTCGCCGCGCACCATATTCGCCACCAACACATGGGTATGCAAATGCGGATCACCATTACGGGATGTGCGATGCCGAAAGGCGGCGGCGATCAACCCCTCACCACGAACCAGACGAACACCGCCATGCCCGCGCCGCGACCACACCGCATGCCGTTCAGCGAACCCGAGCGCCGCCTCGACCACCTGGTCGTGGGCGTCACGGACCTGGCGGGCCGTGTCCGGATCACCGAGCCCGAACAACACCGACACCGACTTCGGTGCCCTGAATGTCAGATCGAAACCAGGCACCCGATGCGGTAGACCCAGCCGTGTCCCAGATACCGGGTCCTGGCCGGAAAGCACAGCCCGCAAATCCTCCGGTCGGACCGTCCCGGACAGGCCGAGCATCGAGTCACTGCTCGCAATCCAGCGACCCGGCGCTTCACCACCGATGTAATAGTCCTCGACACCCTTGGCGACAGCTTCGAGATAATACGCCTCCTGACCATGCGCCAACTTCCACACACTCAACACCCCCGCCACCCCCCACGTGACCGCCGAACCACGCCCCGCACCAAGGTGCAAATTCGTGACTGGAAATCGGGTAGTTCACACATCGTT
>JANMTV010000316.1:0-4877 GCA_031390905.1 Ilumatobacteraceae bacterium
TTCACCCGATTGCCGATCAACGAGTTGCAGGCTGCTCCCGTTTGACGCCGGTGAGGCGATCGAAGTCACGATCGAACGACACGATTAGTCCGTGATGCTCAATCGCCAGCGCGCAAGATGGGCATCAAGCGACTCGGGCGATCGGGCCGGAATCGTCTCTCGACAGTGTCGGTTCGGCACCGCACACCGACCACAGACTTGCTCGCACCCGATCAGCTCGAGGAGGCGTGAGTTGGTTGGCGACAATCACACCTTCGATCATGTCCGCCAGAACGGCGACCCAAGGCCTGCCTCGCAATCGGACCGCGACGATTGCACCATCGGCGCGACGGCGAAGCGTGCGATCGACACCGACGAGTCGCGGCGGGCACCGAAAACTGGGACCCACCAACCCGTGCTGGCGCGCCTCACGGGTGAGCGTGCGGGCGGCTGAGGCAAAGTCGACTGACGTGGCAGTCGGGACGTGGGCGGGCATACATCGATCATGAATGATGGGTGTCACACCGACTCGGTAGGGTCGATCGCAATGGCCGACCCGGCGCTTCCCTCTCTCTCACCCCTGCAACTCAAGACGCTGGCGCTGCTTCGCCGCGGCGACGATCCAATTGTGTTCGACGAGACCGTCGTTGCGTCGATTCGAGCCGATGTCGACGAGGCGTTCGAGAACTTCCACGAGCGACTCGGCGACGAGTCGATCTTCATCAGCAAGCATCGCATCGCCAGCGTGTTGGGCTGCGAGGTCCAGCACATGCTCCCCGACTCGTTCTCGTGGTCCCCCGCCGTGGCAGGTGGGCAGGTGGCCCATCGGGCAATTCAACTGATGCTCAATTGGCGCGGCGATCCAGTTCCAGCCGAACTCGTCGACGAAGCGATCGCCCGCCTCGCCGACAACGACACGACGCTCGGCGACTGGATCGCCGGACTCTCCGACGCAGATCTATCAGACCTGCGTGGCACGGCTGTCGACAAGCTGATCAAGTTCCAGGAATGCTTCCCGCCGCTCGACCAGCGGTCAGCACCCACAACCGAATCAAGCGTGCGATGGCCACTCGACGGTCCGATCGTGCTGTCCGGCAAGGTCGACCTCACGCTTGGTCGTCCGAGCGGTGCCGAAAGCCGCAAGGTGATCATCGACCTCAAGACCGGATGGGTCTCCCCCAAGCACCGGGAGGACCTCCGCTTCTACGCCCTCGTAGAAACGCTGCGCACGCAGGTTCCACCGCGAAAATTGGCCTCGTTCTACCTCGATGCCGGCGAGCCCGTCGTGGAGGATGTGACCGAGAGTGTTCTGCGCACGGCGACGCGCCGTCTACTCGACGCGATCAATGCCGAAATCGAATTGAAGTTCGAAGGCCGCGAACCAGTCAAACGACCCGGTACATCATGCCGCTGGTGCCCACTCCAAACGGAGTGTGCCGAGGGCCGAGCATTTCTGTCCGGCGCAGACGAACAAGAACCCTACGAACCGGGCGGCGTGTAGCGGACGGGCCGATTCCATGGAGCGGCCGACAACTGGCTACAGGTCCAACGACATGAACGCTGTCGGCACACCGAGACCGGCGCCCGAACGAACAGAGGCGATCTGTCGGCCCGGTTGTGTGGCCGGCTTAGCGAGGCCGAGCACCTCGCGATCATGCGCCGCAACCAGTCCGTCGAGATCGAGAACGTTGAACACGACCCCAAGCAGCCCGACCTTCGTGACGTCTGGTCGCTCGACGATTTCGAGAATCACACCGCCTGGACCCATCCGATGAAACGCCTGGCGTTGACCGTCGGTTTGGCGAATTCGGCGGCGTTCGAAACCAAGCGCCTCAGCCACCGCATCAGACGTTCGCTCCAGCGAATCAGTCATCACCACGAGATGATCCAACTCGTAGGCGCCGTTCGGATGATCAATCGCCAGGATGACGGAACCTCCGGAGACGGTGATTCCATCAACGTCTACTGACGACTCGGCAAGTCCATCGACAGTGATCCCGAGCAGACCGGAGCCCGCGCCCGTGAATTCGAGGGCACCGTTGATCAGTGGGATCCGACCGTGTTGGTCGAGTGCGAACCCGAGCGCCATCCACGGTTCCGCCGACCCTCCGACAACGATCGTCGCAAGCCGGATCGAACTCATTGCATCCCCTCCAGTTGCGACGACAGAAACGCCAACACATCAGCCTGCTCGGCTGCTCGCTTTCCAACTGGCTTACCGACTCCGTGCCCGGCGCGACCCTCCTGATGGAGCAGGACAGGCCGCGACTCTGGGTCAGCAGCGGCCGACTGCAACATCGCAGCCATCTTGCGAGCGTGCAGGGCGTCGACCCGCGTGTCACCCTCGGCGGTCGTGAGCAGCACCGCGGGGTACCGCTCACCCTCGACCACGTGGTGATACGGCGAATAGGCGTGCAACCAACCGAACTCCTCGGCCACGTCGGGGTCGCCGTACTCCTCGGTCCAGAGCCTGGCGATCAGGAACTGCGGGAACCGAATCATGTCGAGCAGCGGCACGGCGCACCACACGGCGCGACACAGATCAGGACGTTGTGTCAGCGCAGCACCGACCAACAATCCCCCGTTCGAGCCGCCGGCGATCGCCAGCCGGTCACGTGACGTGCGCCCGGTCGTAACCAACCAGTCAGCGGCGGCATGGAAGTCGCCGAACACGTTCTGCTTGTTCGCCCGCTTGCCAGCTTGATGCCAGTCCTCCCCGTGCTCGAAACCACCCCGCAACCCGGCGATCGCGTACAGCCCTCCAGCCTCGCACCAGGCGGCAATTGTCGGCGACCACATCGGTGTCTCGGAGATCGCGAACCCGCCGTAGCCGTTGAGAATCGTCGGCGTGCATGCATCGACACTCACGTCAGACCGATGGATCAGGAACAGCCCGATCAACGTGCCGTCGAACGACGGATACTCGACCTGACTCACCGCCAAACTGGGAATCAAATTGGGAATCGATCCGTTGCTTCCGCTCGGGTGAATCCGGTCAGCCCGATGGTCGTGGTCGAGCGAATACACCGCCGCCGGCGAGTCGAAGCCGGTCACGATCGCGAACGCCCGGCCGCCGGAGCGATCGGCGGAGATCTGCACCACCGAACTGACACCGACGCCACCGATCTCGGTGCCGTCCCGGCCATCAATTGTCCAGTGTTCGATCGAGTCGACACCCATCTCTTCGACGGTGATGTAGAACCCATCACCGATCGGCACCGGCGACCCCATCACGACGGTGCGTTCGGGAACGACCGTCGTCCATGTGGTGTGCCCGACATCGGGACCAGAAAGGTCGACGCTGACGATCCGGCCCATCGGGGCGTTCAATGTCGTCATACCGATCAACGTCTTGTCATCGGCGAACGAAAAGTCGCTGATCGCATCGACGCCGACAATCAGGTCACGCCAGGTACCCATCGTGCGATCCAGGACGTGTTGATCGTTCCTGCTCCAACCAGCCATCGCGCTCACGACGAGGTAGCGCCCGTCAGGTGACAGTTCGACTCCCGGCCAAACCTCCGGGGTCTCATGCTCCGCCCAAACGACCGGATCGTCAGCCCACGGGTCGCCGAGCGTGTGGTGGTGCACGGTTCGGTGGTACTCGTCGCCCTCTGGATATCGGGTGTAAAAGAAACCTGAACCGTCGGGCTCCCACGCCACGCTGCAGGCCCGGCAGTTCGGAATCTCGTCGCTCAGCACTCGCCGATCGACGGCAGCCACTACACGCAGTACCGAATTCTCCGTGCCGCCTTCACTGACACCGAACGCCACCAGTTCGCCATCGGGCGAGGCGAAATACCAGTCGATCGCCGCCGCACCATCAGTCGTGTCGCTCGATGGATCGACGAGCACAACCGACTCACCAGACGGATTCCCAATCGATCGAACGGTGAGCCTGGCTTGTTGTCCACCCGCCTCGCGTTCCAGAAGGATCAGCCGATCACCTCGCACTTGCACCGCCTGCACGACTGCAAGCCCCATGAGCGCGACAAGGCGCTCGTGCCAAACCGCCCGACTGGGCGAGGCATCGAGCGCCGAACGGGTCAGCCGATTCTGCTCGGCAACCCACTGCTGCACCTCCGGATCGTCTCCGTCCTCCAACCATCGGTAGGGGTCGGGAACAGCGATTCCGTGCAGCGTGTCAACAACCGCGTCACGTCGAGTGCGCGGTGGAATCATGTAGTGCGACTCAGCCTCGGCCCATGTTTGGGCGCTTGCCGTGGTTCGCCTTGCTGCGCCGCAGGCGGGCTTTGCGCTTCTTCGTCTTCTTTGACATAGGTCGGCCAGTCTAAGGCAGCGCTGCGCCAGCCCCAACCGGATGAATCACTAAGAAGCCGCCCAGGCGAGCAAATCATCTGCGGGCATCGTGTTGATGATCCGTTCGATCGGGACTCCCCGCTCGGCGGCGCGGTCACATCCGTGTGGTTGCCATTCGAGTTGGCCGGTGGCGTGAGCGTCGGAGTCGATCGAGAACCAGCAGTCGTAGTCGATCGCCAAGTCGATCAGTTCTCGCGGTGGATCGAGCCGTTCCGGCCGGCAGTTGATCTCGACAGCAGTACCGAACTGGGCGCAGGCGGCGAACACGAAGTCGGCATCAAACGTCGATTCGGGGCGCTTGCCGATCATCCGGCCTGTGCAATGCCCGAGGATGTCGACGTGCGGTGACGCCACCGCCAACACCATTCGTTCGGTCATCGGCTTGCGCTCCATCCGCAGTTTGGAATGGACACTGGCGACCACGATGTCGAGCCTCGACAGCATCGAATCGGAGAGGTCGAGTAGGCCGTCTTCGAGGATGTCGACCTCCATCCCGGTCAAGATCCGGAACTCGTGTCCGGCGGCGCTGATGTCGGCGTTGATTCGGGCGATTTCGTCGAGTTGGGCCGACAGCCGCT
>JANMTV010000319.1:0-1082 GCA_031390905.1 Ilumatobacteraceae bacterium
CATGGAGGTGGTCTCGCCTCATCTGCCCATGGCGCGCAATCTTGCCGGCGGTCCGGTACCCCCTTTGCCACTAGTTCGAGAGGGGCGATTCGAGACGAACCGGCTCGGTCCTGATGGTTCACCTGCCGCTGTGCATCGCGCACCCCCCACGATCTCGCTGCGCTTCGATCGGTCCCCCCGCAAGCGGGGGGACAGCAGACCTCGAACCTGGCTAGGCGACCACCACGGTCTTTTGGTTCACGAACTCGCGGATGCCGAGAGCGGCCAGCTCCCGTCCGTAACCGGATGTTTTGATCCCGCCGAAAGGAAGGCGCGGGTCTGAGGCGACAAACGCATTCACAAAAGCGGCGCCGGCTTCGAGCCGTGTAGCGGCGAGGTGTTCGGCCCGCTCGACGTCCTTGGAGAAGATGGCCGAGCCCAACCCGAACTGCGAATCGTTGGCAACCTCGATCGCTTCCTCCTCGCTGGCTACGGAGATGATCGCGGCTGCGGGCCCGAAGGTTTCCTCGTGATACGCGGCCATTCCCTTCTCGACGCCGGCAAGCACCGTTGGTGGATAGAACGCGCCGGGGCCGTCGGGCACCACTCCTCCGAGAAGCAGCTTCGCGCCTGCCTCGACCGTGCGAACAACTTGATTGTGAAGCTCATCCCTGAGGTCGTGACGAGCCATTGGCCCCAGCTTCGTGCTCTCGAGCAACGGATCGCCCATGGCGACTGAGGTCATCTGCTCAACGAAGATGCGGGTGAACTCCTCTACGACTTCCTCGGCGACGATGAAGCGCTTCGCGCAGATGCAACTTTGGCCACTGTTGATGAGGCGACTGGTGGCACACGTGGCGGCGGCAGCAGCAACGTCGGCGTCGGCCAGAACCAGGTAAGGGTCGCTGCCGCCGAGTTCGAGCACGGTCTTCTTGAGAACCGCTCCGGCTTTGGCCGCCACGGCCCGGCCGGCTGGATCGCTCCCGGTCAAAGTGGCGGCAACCACTGCTGGATGCTCGATGACCCGGTTGACCATCGACGAACCGATGAGGAGGGTGCTGAACAGGCCATCCGGGATCCCCGATTCGACCATCACCTCTTCG
>JANMTV010000292.1:0-4033 GCA_031390905.1 Ilumatobacteraceae bacterium
TTGACTTTCGGGCGTGCGAGGCCCGCTTCGACGGGGTTGTACTCGCTCTCGAGCTCGGCACCCATCAGACGGTAGCCCTTCTCGATCCGACCGGTCACGGCGTACACGCCGATCCCGATCGGACGAATGTCGTACTCCAAACCGGCATCATGAATCGTGTCCCAGAGACGAAGCCCGTGCTCCATCTTGGTGTAGATCTCCCAGCCGCTTTCCCCGACGTAGGAGATGCGGAACATCGTGCACGGCACACCGTCGATCAGCACATCACGAACGGCACCGTACGGAAAGCCGGCCTGACTGACGTCGTACGATTTGTGCTGGCCGGTCACGACCTTGGCCATCGTTGCTTCAGCCTCCGGACCCCACACTCCGATCGTGCACATGCCTGATGTCATATCGGTGAACGTGACCGAACCATCAGTCGGCATGTTGCGCGTGAACCAGTACTTGTCACGCCCACCATCGAAGGCGCCAGTGACAACGCGGAAGTGGTTCTCGCCGAGTCGCATGATCGTGAGGTCGGTGCGGAAGCCACCGTCGGCTGTAAGTAGCGGGGTGTAAACCGACCGACCGACCGGCACGTTGCACGAGTTGACCGTCATATGGTCGAGGAACGCCAGCGTGCCAGGCCCTTCGAAGTCGAATTCGTTGAACGCCGTGAGGTCGACCATGCCGACGTGTTGGCGCATGTGGAGATGCTCGGCATTCGTGATCGGTGACCACCAACGTGCGTCCCATTCGTGTTCACGCATCTCGCACTGTCCGGGGTAACGATCCATCAGATCGGCGTTCGAGCTGTACCACTGCGGACGTTCCCAGCCGCGGGCATCGAAGAACGTTGCTCCCAACGCTTCCTCGCGGGCGAAGAACGGGCTGCGACGCATGTTGCGCTGACTGGCCCATTGTTCGCGTGGGTGAACAATCCCATACGTCTTGTTGAAATGTTCGTCGCAGCGGGCGTAGATGTGATGCTCAGTCTTCTCGTGCTCGTAGAAGCGGGCGATGTCGGAACCGTGCGGGTCACACATGCGCGGGTATCCGTAGGTCATCCATTCGGCGACGAGTTGGGCGATGCCCGGACCTTCCTTGACCCACACTGCCGCAGCGGACCACAGGTTGCGCACCTCAGGTGTCTCGCCGAGTACCGGCATGGCGTCAGGGGTGAGCGACAGCAGGCCGTTGATCGCGTACTTGATTTCGGCGTCTCCGAGCATGTCCATCAGTTCGATCGCCTGCTCCATCTGCGGGTCGAAATCGTCGTAGGTGAGCGGCAATTCGGTGGGGGACAGCGCCGATGCTTCGTTCGACGGGATGTCGTCAGGGTGGTGGAAGATTGCCCGATGGGCGTACGAGCCGACCTCCATCGAACCAGCGGATTGACGTTCGTAACAGAACGTGTCCATGTCACGGATGATCGGGTAGCCGACCTCCGCGTTGGATTCCTGGAGGATGTCGATTGGGCCGACATCGGCCATTTGGTGAACGGCCGGTGTGAGTGGAATGTTGGCGCCGGCCATCGCCGCGATGCGTGGGCTCCAAACACCGCAGGCGATCGCCACGTACTCGCATTCGATCCGACCCTTGTCGGTCACGACCGCCTTCACCGTGGTGACGCCGTTGACAGTTTCGGTTTCGACGTCGTACACCTCGGTGTTGGCGAACACCTGTAAGGCACCGGCGGCGACTGCCGACTCACGCATCAGCGTGCCCATCTGGAGCGAGTCGACGCACGACACTGACGGTGTGTAGTAGCCGCCGAGGATGATCTCTTCGTTGATGAACGGCACCAGTTGCTTGATCTCGGCTGGGGTCAGCAGCGACGCTTCGATGCCGTACGCCTTGGCCGATGTCATCCGACGGTTGAACTCCTCGAGCCGGTCGGGCTGGCGGGCGACCTCGATCCCACCGCAGGTGTTGTTGACGCCGTGATCGATGTATTGGTTCTGGCTGTCGATCGTCAGGAACGCCATCTCCTTGTTGTGGTCGGTGGGGAAGATGAAGTTCGATGCGTGCCCGGTCGAGCCGCCGGGGTTCGGCAGGGGGCCCTTGTCGATCAGCACCATGTCGGTCCAGCCGAGTTTGGCAAGGTGGCCAACGAGGCAGTTGCCGACGATCCCGGCACCGATGATCACGCACGTGGCCGTGGTCGGTGTGGTGGTCGGTGTGGTGGTCGGTGTGGTGGTCGGCGCGGTTGGTGTGTTCGGCGCTGGGGTGTCACTCACGTTGTTCTCCCGGGTTGGTGATATATCATGAATGTATCACGAATGGATCGCTGAGTGCACAGGCCTACGCCGAGATTCGCCGGAAGATCATCCGGCTCGAACTCGCGCCCGGAGAGGTGGTTCGCGAGGAACTCCTGCAGGAGTCGCTCGGGATCGGCCGCACACCAATTCGAGAAGCATTACAACGGTTGGCGCGCGATCAGTTCGTTACCGTGATCCCGAGGCGCGGCATGTTTGTTTCCTCGATCGACGTGTCAGAATTGTCGATGCTGTACGAGACTCGCGCCGTGATGGAACCGTATGCGGCGCGTCTCGCCAGCCTGCGTGGGACACAGCGTCATTGGTCAGAGATGCGCCGTGTGATCGCAGCTGCCGGTGTTGGATCGCTCGACGATCAGGCTTTACTCGACATCGACCATCGCTGTCACGAGATCATCTGGGCCGCCGCCGGCAACCGGTTTCTGACCGACTCCCTCGACGTGCTGTACGCCCAGAGTGATCGCGTCTGGCACATGTACCTCGCCGACGTTGCAGACACCCGACACGCAGTCGACGAACACGAGGTGATCCTTGACGCCCTGGAATCAGGCGACTCCAAAAAGTCCGCCAAGTTGGTCGAAGCTCACGTGAGATCCTTCGATCATCAGGTGCGAACCGCGGTGACCAACCGCCTGGCCCCACCGCTTGCGGATGCGTGACACTCGACCGGGTGAAGTGCGCTCACGTCAAGATCACACCTGCTGAACGTGCCAATTGTCACAATTGCGTGTGGCAACTCTCATGAAATTGCAATCTTCGCCAATCGGCCTCATGTCACGCGAATCGGTGCCGATGGCGAAGGGCAGATCAACACCGCATCACCGTGCGGACACTGAGAGCAAGGGGAACCACGACATGGGATCGAGCATTGCAGCCACGTTGTCACGACGGGTCGTCGACGCCAAGACGTGCTGGGACGCCTTCGCACCCCGCACGGGTCGCCTTCGTGCACATCGGTCAACTGTCGCGGTGTCGAGCGGGTTCCCGCCGCCAGTTGCGGGTGGAGCGATTTCTGGACATCCACTCCGACTGTGGGACCCAAGCCAAAGCTAAATCGGCTTGACGGGCGACGTGCGGGTGAACGATGCGTGCGCAACCGTCGACGACGTCACGAACTGGACACACTCGTAGCCGGTTGGGCCGCCGTCAAGGTGGTCGAAGAGGCGTTCACCGCTGCACAGCATGATCGGGACGATGGCGACGTGCATCTCGTCGATGAGACCGGCGCGAAGGTACTGCTGGATCGTGATCGCTCCCCCGCCCAAGCGAACGTCGTTGCCGTTGGCGGCCTCGAACGCCCGTTCCAGGGCAGAATCGATTCCATCGGTCACGAACTTGAACGTCGTTCCACCCTGCATCTGGATCGGTTCACGTGGATGGTTCGTCAGCACGAACACCAGGTGGTGATACGGCGGTTCATCGCCCCACCAGCCGGTCCAGTTCCCGTCGCCCCACGGACCTCGGATGGGGCCGAACATGTTGCGCCCGATGATCGTCGCGCCGACGCCTGCGGCGCCAGCACGGATGAACTCGTCATCGATCGATTCGGCGACGCCTCCGAAGTCAAGTCCGAACATCTGTCGCCCGGTGCGGCTGGCGAACACCCACTCGTGCAGGCGGGTTCCCCCGACACCCAAAGGGTTGTCGACGGCTTGGTCGGGCCCGGCCATGTATCCGTCGATCGACATCGCAATGTTGTGCACGCGCAGCTTCGCCATGACGTCACAGTACGCCGCCCCGGTGGCGCGCTGATCGGCGGACTGATGCACGGA
>JANMTV010000367.1:0-1991 GCA_031390905.1 Ilumatobacteraceae bacterium
GCGATGACGGCCATGCCCCGCTCCCGGGCCCCGATCGCCATCTCCACCGGGACCGCGGCCAGGCCACTGGCGCTGAAGATCATCATCAGATCGGTCGGGACCGAAATGGAAATTGGCGAGTATCTGTTCGGCCAACCCGTGGACTCGCTCGATGAACATCACCTGCCGTTGGCCGTTCGCACCGGTCACCTGGGTGTGGAATGTCATCGAGAGTTCGGCGATCGGATGAAAGCCGGGATACGAGCCGTAGCGGGGGAACATCTTTTCCAGAGGGATCCGGGAGTGGCCGGTGCCAAACATGTGCACCATCCCATTGGCCGCGATAGCGGAGGCGCAGCGGCCGGCCGCCTTGCCGATTACCTCCATCTGGGTTCGCTCGATCTCATCGAGGACCAGACGGGCCTGTTCCAGCCAGCGTCCGGCGGCACGGATCTCCATCCGGTCTTCCTACTCTCCTCGTTTGACTCGACCGTCTACCGGCCACCCCAAATGTCTATACAACTACGATCGTAGGACCGACTTTTTGGAACCGTCAAGGGACAGATGCCAGCTTCCCCCCGCCCAACCTTTCCCCGATACGAGGAAATCGCCAGCTATCTCCGAACCCTGGTTTCGCAGGGAAACCCGGGTGACCGGCTCCCTTCCGATGCGGAGCTATGCGGACGCTTCGAGGTCAGCAGGATGACTGCTCGACACGCTGTGCAACAACTCGAACAGGAAGGGCTCCTCTTCCGCCGGCGGGGGCAGGGGACCTTCATCGCCGCCAGACCGGTGATGAGAGTCCTCGGCTCCCCTCTCTCCTTTAGTGAGAGCATGCGGCGTCGGGGACTGCCTGCCACGTCGCGGATTCTGCAAATGGGAGAGATCGATCCCTCACCGGAGAACATCGTTGCCCTGCAGCTGCTCTCCGGTCAACGGGCCTGGGTCCTCGAACGGCTGCGCCTGGCCGATGGAGTCCCCATGGCGATCGAAAGGGTTGTGATGCATCCGACTCTCGCACCGGTGAGCAGCGACAACCTGGAACTGGGTTCACTCCATGCCGCTTTCGAAGGCCTGGGTCGCATACCAACTCGGGCCCAGGCCTGGGTGAGTGCCCGAATCGCCGATGGCCGCGAACGGCGCCTGCTGGAGGTCACCCATCCGGCGGTGCTGCTGGTCGAGCAGCGAGTCATCAGCGATCAGGACGACATACCCCTCGAGCACACCGAGACGAGGTATGCCGCCGAGCGGTACCGCTTCGAGACCGTCCTTCGTCGAGACAGCACCGACACCCTGCGATGACCAGGAGACTCGGCCTTGACCTCGGCGGCACCAACATCAAGGTGGTCGTTCTGGATGATGCCGGCGATTCCAAGCAGGTCGTGTACTCCGACACTGTCCCCACCTACGCCGAACGGGGCCCGGCGGCGGTGGTGGATCGCCTCGCTGCCGTCGGCCGGGCCGTGATCGCCGCCGAGGGGCCAATCGCCGCGGTCGGAATCGGCGTTCCCGGTCTCTTCAACCCTGCGCTGGGAACAATCGAATTGTTTCCGAACCTGCCCGGACCGTGGCCAGGTCAGGCAATCCGGGACCCGGTGGCCTCGGGCCTGGGCATGCCAGTGACCTTGATCAACGACGCCCGCGCCTTCACTCTGGCCGAAGGCACCATCGGGGCCGGACGAGGAAGCTCCACTCTTGTCTGTATCACGCTCGGCACCGGCATCGGTGGTGGGATCATGTTTGGCGGTCTTCTCTATACCGGCCCCCTCGGAGTGGCCGGAGAGATCGCCCACCAAACAGTCCTTCCCGATGGCCCTATCTGTGGATGCGGGAACTACGGTTGCGCCGAAGCACTCGCCAAGGCGGATGCGATCGCCGCCAGGGCCGGGCGAGCAACGGTGGAGGAGGTCTACGCCGGAGTCAAGGCGGGCGACCCGACCTGCATCGAGGCGGTCGAATTCGCCGCTTATTACCTGGGTATCTCCCTGGCTTATGCGGTGGTGTTGCTTGGC
>JANMTV010000386.1:0-12183 GCA_031390905.1 Ilumatobacteraceae bacterium
GACGATCCGGACACGTCCGCATCGTTCGTCGCACCCACCGACGGCGAAGCCGTGTTCGGCGCGGTCGAGTTGTCGATGGCCGCGGATGGAATCGAAATCGAGGAGGCAGGTGAGGCCCGAGACGGTGCCGGCCACTTCCACGTGATCGCCGACGCCGGTTGTATCGACCCCGGCGAGGCGATCGGGCGCGACAACGATCGTGTGCATTTCGGAGCCGGGCAATCAACCGGAACGATCTACCTCGCGGCCGGACGCCACGAGCTGTGCCTTCAAGTCGGCGACGGCCTTCACACCGCGCTCGATGTCACGAGCTCCATCGACGTCGATGTGAAGGTCACCGACATCGAGCAATGGTGCGCTGTCATCGGAGAGGTCGATGTCATGTTCGATACGGTCGACAACAGCGATGACGAGTTCGCAGCCAAACAGGTCGGCTACGAGAACATCCGTCGACTCATCGACCAGCTCACCGACGCGATCGGACTCGTCGACGAGGATGCAAGGGTCGACATCACTGCCGCCTTGAGCTTCGCCGACACGCTCGTCACCGCGATGGTCGACGCAGCCGACCTCGCCGAAGCCGAGCAGGCGATGGTGCCGATCTTCGAGTCGATCGGCGATGAGGAGGAATTCCCTGGTTCCGAGTGGATCCTCGAGACCTGCGACGTCGACATCAACTGAGTCATGAGACTGAGCACGCGAGATGTTCCTGGTTACGCGTTCAGCGTCGTCTTGAGCGACGCAACGAACGGGGGCCTGACTTCACGAGATTGGCAAGTGCCCGTTCCACTTCTTGGGCGAGGATCACGCTTGATGTCTCGCGGGCGATCGGACGTAATGCGCCGACAGCAGTTGCCAGCTCCTCTGGCGTCGCCCCCCCGGCGAACCCGGCTCCTGCCCGCTCGACGAGCAGCTTGACCGTGTCGGCGACGGCGTTCGACAGCCGACGGCGCAGCAGATCGCGCATCATCGCCGACACTTCTACGTCGATGCCCGCCTGGCGCAACTGCAGAGCGTGGTCGAGGAGTGCCGGACTCGGGATCAGCCACATGCCATCAGGCTGCAGCTCGACATACCGGGCTTCGTGTAGGTCGGCGATCAAGCCGGGCCGAACATCACCGTAGTTATCCACGAAAGTAACGAGGTCGTCGTGGGTTATGGCGGCCGGCCGATCGTCGGACCACGGTGCGCTGAGAGTGGCATCGACACCAAGCCACTCGGACACGGTTCGCATGGGTTGCCTCGTCGAGACCAGTTCTCCGATGGTCTGCAATGTGAGTCCGCGATCTCGTAACTCCGCAATCAGCGTGAGGCGGACCCTGTGCTCGTCGCCGTATACGGCGTCGCGGCCCTTCTTGACCGGCGGCGGCAGCAAATGTTCGGCTTGGTAGTACCGAATCGTGCGTTCACTGACGCCGCTCACCTCGGCCAAACTGGCCAAACCATAGGCGACCAGCGCGTCGGGTTGCTGCAGGTCGGTGTGTTCCTGCTCGCCGATCACGCCCCCATTCAAGCACCTTTCTGGCGACTGTGACAGTCATCACTGTCACAGTACGTTGACAGTCACCACTGTCAACGTCATACTGAACGGATGAGTGCCGTGATCGCAACGGAAGAAATCGAGGTGCACGGTCGCCGAGTGGCGTTCAGCCAGGTCGGCTCCGGACCGGTGGTCGTGCTCGTGCATGGTCTCGCCGGTTCGATGCGCACCTGGGACACCATCGTGCCGGAGCTGGCCGAGAGATTCACCGTGGTGACCCCCGATCTGCCTGGCCACGGAAAGTCGGCCAGCCCATCGGGCGACTACTCGCTCGGCGCTTACGCGAGCGGGCTGCGCGATCTGCTCGACGTGCTTGGTCACGATTCGGCAACGATCGTCGGGCACTCGTTCGGTGGTGGCGTGGCGTTGCAGTTCGCGTACCAGTTCCCGGAGCGATGTCAGCGGCTCGTCCTGGTCTCGAGTGGCGGCTTGGGCACCGAGGTCAGCCTCGCACTTCGTGCTGCCGCTCTACCCGGATCCGAGTTGGTCATCCCGTTACTTGCACATCGCCGAGTGATCGCTGCCGGAACCACACTCGGGCGGTGGGCACATGCGGTGGGCATCAAACCGAGCACCACCGTGCAACACAGCTTCCGGGCCTTTTCAACACTCTCCGATCGCGATCCACGCCAGACGTTCATCCACACGGTGCGCGCTGTCATCGATCACCGAGGCCAGCGAATCAACGCCAATGACCGTCTCCACTTGGCCGACAGGAGGCCAACCCTGATCATGTGGGGCACCGATGACCGGATCATCCCGGTTGAACACGCACACGCCGCACATCTGGCAATGCCCGGCAGTCGGCTCGAACTCTTCGAAGGCGCCAGCCACTTCCCACACGTCAGTCATCCAGACCACTTCGTGAGCGCACTCGCCACCTTCATCGACACCACGCACCAGCCCTGACATCATCACCGTCGGCGAGTTCTACGAGAAAGCAGCTGGCGGCCAAATCATCTTCACCTGATCGCTCAACTCACTGTGGAGCAATCGCTGGTGTCTGTTCGTTGAAGCTGTGGAGTAACGGACCGAACTGGCCGATTCCGATTTGACACAGGCTGGCTTGGGAGAGGTGGCAGTGGAACATGATGCCAAGCGGTGCGTTGAGCGCCCACGCCACTGCGGCTTTGATCGGCGATACGTGGCTGACGACGACAACGTTTCGATTCCCAATCCGGACGATGAGCTCGTTGCACGCGTCGCGGACGCGAATGTCGAGATCACCGAACGACTCGCCACCTTCGGTCGAGAAGTTCGGGTCGTCACGCCACTGGCGCCACACATCACCTGACACTTCGGATGCAGGTGTGCCTTCCAGTTCACCGTACGACAACTCGAGCCAACGTTCGTCGAGCGTGACCGGCTTGCCGAAATACTCGGCCGTCTCTTTGGCGCGTACGAGCGGACTGGCAACCACCTCGTCAACGTGGCCGATCATGCGGGCGATCGCCACCGCTTGGGCCCGTCCAACTTCGTCGAGCGGTGGATCGAGTCGACCCTGGAGCAGCCCGCGCGCGTTCGCATCAGTACGACCGTGGCGAACCAGATAGAGCACAGTGTCAGTGAATCACAATCAGCTGATCGGTAGCGACAGTTCGCCCGTTCGACGGAACGCTGCTCGCCGTTTCGGGTCGCGAAGCCCGGCTTGCTTGACGACCCATAGACATAGCCCCAATCCGACGAGCTCCATCGGGACGTTCCACCAACCGCGCTCCCATACCGGATGCGGCGCATCGTCGAAGCCGAACCCGAAGAACGGCCACCAGAACACAGTCGTATTCGTCCACGCACCCGTGAACACAAGATGCATCAAGGTGCCGACCGGGAGACCCAACAACGTCTTTCTGATCGGCCTGCGACCGCCGGTCGCAATCATCAGAACGGCCAGCAACACGACACTGAACGTGATGCTGTGGAGCACTCGCGCTCCACCAAACGGAGCATCAACCACTGCTGGCACCAGAGCCCCGACGAGTAGCAGGCGATAGTCGAATCGCTGGTCGCGGAATACAAACCAAACAGCCACGACGACCGTGCCGATGAACCAGAAGAACATCAGCAGTCAGATGATCAGCAATCGCCCGCATTGCGGACATTCCGAGAGCCCACCTGCGGCAATCGCCTCCTTGACATCATCGACTTCGTGGGCCGACAGATCGAGATGGCAGCCCTCACATCGGTGGATGTTGAGTCGAGACGCCGCCACAAGGTGGTGCTTGCGAAGATTGTCGTAGCGACGCAAGGTGTCGGCTTCGATTGCCGCCCGTAAGCCAGGCTGTCCTGCGGCATGCCGCTCGAGTTGACGGGTGATCTCGGTCTCCGCGGCAGCGACTTCGGCTACTGCGGAACTGACTGCTTCGGCAAAGGGTGCCTGTTGATCCAGCAGCTCGATCAACTCGTCCTCCAACTGCGTTTGCTCCTCGAGCGCAGCCAGTTCGGCGTCGTCGAGCGCACTGCGGCGATCGCTGAGTATTTGGATCTCGCGCTGCAAAGCCTCGGCTTCGCGTGGCGCGATGATCGTCCGGAGTTGCTTCTGGAGGCGGTCACGGTGCTTGTCGATGTCGTGCGACTCGGCCTCCTCGCGCTCAACGTCCACCGCCAGTTCGTCAAGTCGAGCGTGAATTCGTTGGCGACGCTGCTCCCAAGCTGTCAGCGCCGTCTGCGCTGCTCGCAACGGCTCTCGTTCTGGTAGATGGTCGCGACGATGCCGGAGTTGATCGGCATGCGTGTCAGCGGCTTGGAGATCAAGCAGCGGATGCGTCATCGGACCACCCGATCAGCATGAGCGAACAGACTGCCGGAGTGGCACTGAGGGCAACGGTGCGTTCGGGTCGAGGACATCAGGGGCGATCGTAGTGCCAGGGCCGACGACCGGCTCATCGACGGGCACCGAGTCTGGCGTCGTCGTGGATGTCTCCTCGGCCGGCGCAGTGATCGGGGTCGTCGTCGATGTCGTTCCGGTCGCCGTGGTCGTGGTTGCAGGGGAGATCGTCGTGGTGGTCGGCTGGAGGGTCGGCGGCAGGGTCGTGTCCGGGGTCGTGACGACCGGTGGTTCGGTGACGGACGGCTCGGGTACCGGCGCAGCGGCGGGCGACCGGAAGCCGGCTGGTACACCATCGCCAGGCGGCGAAGTTTCGTTCGGTATCTCCGGTGTGATCGGCTGTTCCGGTTCCGGTTCCGGTGGCGGGGGCGCAGTGAACAGGCACTCGTTGCCTGGCAGGTAGAGCCGCGCCGGTGGGCGCTGTTGCGGCCCAGGTGGTTCCCAATCGACGACCGCCTGTTCGAGACCAACCTGTTCCATGTAGGCACCCCAAATTCGTGCCGGGAAGGTGCCGCCCTGTACTCGGTTCACGCCGGCGGCGACGAACTCGGGAATCCCGTCCATCGGCGTGTATCGGTCTGGATCACGCACCATTACTGCGGTCGACAGGTACGGGGTCGCTCCGGCGAAGAATGCAGTCCAGTTCTTCTGTTGCGTGCCGGTCTTACCGAACGCCGGTCGGCGACTGGCAAAATCGGACAACTCAGCGGCGGCGGTACCCGACAACATGACGCCCTTGAGCACGTCGATTGCGGTCAGCGCCACGTTTCTATCGAGCACTTCTGTTCCCGGGTCGAAGTGGGTGTAGAAGCGTTCTCCGGCCGCATCATCGATGAATTCCACGTAGTACGGCTCCATGTGGACGCCCTCATTGGCGATCGATTGGATCCCGGACGCCATATCGAGCGTGCTCATCTCATTGGCACCGGTGGCGAACGCGGCACGCGGCAGAATCGGTTCGCGTTCCTCGGCCGACTGCCCGGTGAACAGGTACGGCGATTTCGCCATCCGGTACACGGTGTCGACCATTCGGTTCAAGCCGACGATCTGCGCCAATCGGGAGAAGGCACAGTTGATCGAGCGAACGGTATGTCGCCGCAGCGTGTCGACACCTCCGCTCACGCCGCCCCGAATCTCGAAAAACGGCTCCTCGAGGTTGCCGACGTTCGGAAGCGTGCATGGATGCGTACCATCGAGCACGTCTTCAGGGGTGGCTCCAGCCTGGAGTGCTGCAGCGAGAATGAAGAACTTGATGCTGGAACCCGTCTGGCTCGGCGCCAGAGCAAGGTTGACTTCGTTCTGCCCGGCGTCGAATCCTCGACCGCCGACCATCGCCCGAATCGCCCCAGTCCGAGTTTCGAGTGAGATAATCGCAGCGTCGATGCCGACCGCGTTGTCGGGTAGTTGGTTACGCGCTTCTTCAGCCCGTGCCTGCAGGAATGGGTCGAGTGTCGTGTGGATGCTGAGCCCACCACGGTAGAGGCGGGTGTAACGCTCCTCGTACGTGGTGCCGAGCATGTCGGTGCGATTCAACAAATACTCGCGGAGCGCCTCCGTGTAGTACGTACGTTCAGATGTGCGTTCGGCGCGTCGACGGACAATTTCGGGAATCACGAACGTGTCGGTGATCGAAGCTCGCCCGACCGCTGTCAGCAGCTGATCCTCTTCGAGCCGATCGAGGACCTGCTCGAATCGAGCGCGGCTGCGTTCCGGGTGGATGATCGGGTCATAACTCGACGGCGCTTGAACGAGGCCAGCGAGGAACGCCGCTTCGACGAACGAGAGTTGTTGCACCGGCTTGCCGAAGTAGGTCTCGGCTGCTGCCGAAATACCGTACGAGTTCTGCCCGAAGAAGACGGTGTTGAGATACCGCTCCAGGATCTCCAGCTTGGTCTTCTGTTTCTCGAGTCGGACCGCGTAGGTGATTTGAAGCACCTTGTAACGACCGTCGCGTTCAAGTCCTGCCAGGTAGTCGTTCTTGACGACTTGCATCGTGATCGTCGACGCCCCCTGTTGCGGTGAGTCGGTCGAGAAGTTCGACAGGACAGCGCGAATGAAGCTGCGGGCGTTGACTCCGTGGTGGACCCAGAACTCGTTGTCTTCGACAGCCAAGAACGCCTCAATCACACCGGGCGGGACTTGTTCGATCTCGATCGGCTGGCTATTTTCGACTTCGTAAGCGGCGATCTCGTTACCCGTCACGTCATACACGTACGACCGTTGTGCCAAGTCGGCGAAGTCGGGAAGCTCGACCGGGACTTCTTCGTGTGCGTTGGCAATCCGCCACAGCCGGGGAGCGACCGCGATCGTGGTCGCCGTCAGCAGAAGGGCACCAGCACCGATCACGAGTGCCATTCGGAAGACCCAGCTCAAACGCCCCACAGTCCAACTGACACTACCGATCCGTCCGTCATCTACCGTGGCAGGACATGCCGTACGCCAACCACCCTTTCAGATTCGGCATACAGGTCAACGGCACCGGCAGCCAATCGCAGTGGGTCGCACTGGCCCGCCAGGTCGAGATGCTCGGGTACGACACGTTGACCATGCCGGATCACTTCTCCGATCAACTCGCGCCGGTGCCGGCGTTGCAATGCGCCGCAGATGCGACATCCACGTTGCGTTTGGGTGCGTTGGTGTTCGACAACGACTACAAACATCCGGTCGTACTCGCCAAGGAGTTGGCCACGATGGACCTGCTCAGCGATGGCCGAGTCGAGGTCGGGCTCGGCGCAGGGTGGATGGCGACCGACTACGAGCAGACGGGCATTCAGTACGACTCGCCTGGCGTGCGAGTCGGTCGGATGATCGAAGGTCTGGCGGTCATGCGAGGAGCGTGGGGCGCTGAGCCGTTCTCGTTCGGCGGCGAGCACTACACGATTGCCGGTTACAACGGTTCACCGAAGCCACTCCAGTCGCCGCTTCCCGTTCTGATCGGTGGAGGCGGACCGCGAGTGCTCAAGTTCGCCGCCCAGCACGCCGACATCGTCGGGATCAACGCGACCCTGACCTCGGGTGCAGTTGATGCGAGCACGATCGATTCGATGACTCCCGATGCCGTCGATTTAAAGGTCGCCATCGTTCGGACTGCTGCTGATGCGGCAGGCCGCCTCGATCAAATCGAAATCAACATCAGAGCGTTCATGGTGGTCATCACCGACGACATCGACAAGGCGCTCGACACCTTGTCTGGCTTTACGGGTGCACCGCGAGACGTGATCGCCAAGTCACCATTTGCCCTCGTCGGCCCAACCGAGAAGCTGATCGAAGACATCCAAGCGCGTCGAGAACGCTGGGGTCTTTCGTACGTGATCGTCGGCCAGAACGACATCGAACCGTTCGCCCCGGTAGTCGCAGCCCTCGCCGGCACCTGATTCACCGGCACTCCAGTCAGCTGTTGAGGTTGCGGCCTTTCTCGACGACGACGATGCCATTCGAGCTGATCGTGTAACGCCTGGCATCTTCCTCGGAGTCGAAGCCGACCCTGGCCCAGTCAGGGATCACCACATGCTTGTCGATGATGCAGTTCCTCAATCGCGCTCCAGCGCCAACATGAACGCCTTCCATGATGATCGAGTCGGTCACGTGGGCATCGTGATCGATGAAGACACTTGGACTGATGATCGACCGTTCGACATGTGAACCTGACACGATCGAGCCCTGACACAGCAGGCTCCCGTCGACGAACGATGGCTCGCCGCCGACGCCTCGCGACACCTTGGCCGGCGGCAACGCACTCTGGAAGGTGTAGACCGGCCACTGATCGTTGTAGAGGTTGAAGACGGGGACCGGCGCGATCAGGTCCATATTCGCCTCGAAGTAGGCATCAATCGTCCCGACGTCGCGCCAGTAACCGCGCTCGCGCTGATCCTGGCCGGGTACCACGTTCTGGGAGAAGTCGTAGACGTGAGCAACACCTTGACGGGTCAACGCCGGGATCACGTCACCGCCCATGTCGGTCAGCGGCGCGTCGGCGTTCGGTGTCACGATGTCGACCAACGTTTGAGTGTCGAACACGTAGTTGCCCATGCTGGCAAGGCATCGTTCGTCGTCGCCGATCATCGTCGGCGGATTCGGTGACTTCTCATGGAAGGCCTGCATCACACCGTCGGCGTCGGCTTCGATGACGCCGAAATCGGTTGCCTCACGTTTCGTGACAGGAATTGCTGCGACGGTCACGCCTGCGCCGGTGGCGACGTGTTGCTCGACCATCGGGCGCGGGTCCATTCGATAGATGTGATCGGCCCCGAACACACACACGATGTCGGGCCGTTCATCATGGATCAGGTTCAGGTTTTGGTAGATCGCGTCGGCGGAACCCTGAAACCATTGGGGTCCGCGTCGCATTTGGGCTGGTACCGGTGTCACGTAGTTGCCAAGCAACGTGGAGAATCGCCACGTTTGCGAGATATGCCGGTCGAGACTGTGACTCTTGTATTGGGTCAGCACGACGATCTTCAAGTAGCGCGCATTGGCGAAGTTCGAGAGCGCAAAATCGATCAGCCTGTAGGCCCCACCGAACGGAACGGCCGGCTTGGCACGGTCGTTCGTGAGCGGAAGGAGCCGCTTGCCTTCGCCACCGGCGAGCACTATCACGAGAACCTTTGGGTCAGCCATCGACACGAAGGGTAGCCATTTCGCGATACCCGGATGACGGACCGTTGAGAATCCTTCGGAGCCAACCTCCGTAAGGCGACTTCTGCCTCCAGAATGTCTGACGTGGACGATTCACTTGACGCTGGGAGCGACATCCGATTGCTTGGCCGCTTGATCGGTGACGTGCTCCGCGATCAGGCCGGTGATCACGCATTCGAATTGGTCGAGCACGTCCGCAAGGTCGCGGTGCAAACGCGCCGCGATGGCGACGATCCGATTCCTGAACTGACCGACGCCTTGGCTGGTGCTCCTGTCGAGCATCAACTGCACGTGATTCGCGCGTTCGGCTGGCTGTCCCTGCTGGCCAACACCGCCGAGGACCTCCACCAGGAACGTCGCAGGCGCTATCACCGAGATGCCGGTTCCCAGTCACAGGAGGGAAGCCTGCCTCGAAGCCTCGACAAGCTGGCAGCCAGCGGTGTGTCGAGGGCGACGGTCGCTGCTGCGCTGGCCGAACTGACCGTGTCTCCCGTGATCACCGCTCACCCCACCGAGGTGCGACGCAAGACGGTGCTCGACCATGTCGAGCGTGTGGTCGACCTGCTTGATCGCCGGGCGCGCTCCGACGGCAGCCCGAGCGAGCGGTCGGAAATCGAGGACGCGTTGCGGCTCGAAGTGCTCACGCTGTGGCAGACGGCAGAGGTACGGCTTTCAAAGCTGCGCGTGAGCGACGAGATCAACGAAGCCTTGCGCTACTACCGGTCAAGCATCTTCGAAACGATCCCCGCGTTGCAGCTTGACCTCGAACAACTCGCCTTGGCTCGGCTTGGGCGCTCCGTGCGCAACCCGCAGATCGTCTCGATGGGTTCCTGGATCGGCGGTGACCGCGACGGGAATCCGTTCGTGACAGCTGCGGTCCTCAAGCTGGCGATCGAATCCCAGGCCACAACAGCCTTCGAACACCATCTCATGGCGCTTCATCAGCTCTCACGCGATTTGTCGATGTCGGCCCGTCTGATCACGCCGACCGATCAACTGCTGGCGATTGCGGTTGCCTCACATGACCACTCACCGTTCCGGGCCGACGAGCCGTACCGGCGGGCAATGCGCTGCATTCATGCTCGTCTGTGGGCGACTGCCTCGACCGTGCTGGCCACCGTGCCAGGGCCACCTCCGCATGCAACGCTCGATGCGTACGCCGATCTCGACGAATTGCTTGCCGACCTCGCCGTAGTAATCAGCTCGCTGCGCTCGCACGGCGCGGGCGCCCTTGCTGATGCGCGCCTCGAACCGGTTCGCCTGAGCGTCGAAATTTTCGGGACACATCTGTGCGGGCTCGACATGCGTCAAAACTCGGCGATCCACGATGTCGTGATTGCCGAACTGCTGAACGTCGCCGGGGTTGTTGGCGACTACCTCTCACTCGATGAGGCGGATCGTGTCTCGCTGCTGACTGCCGAGCTCCGCGGCCAGCGGCCATTGACGTCGCCATTCACCAACTACTCCGAGCTGACGTCCGGCGAACTGGCGGTGTTGCGTGAGGCTGCTTCGGCGCACGCCCGTTTCGGTCCCCGCACGATTCCGCACTACGTGATCTCTCAGACGGGTTCGGTCAGCGATGTGTTGGAGGTCGCCGTTCTACTCAAGGAAGTCGGGCTCGTGCGGATCGATCCGGCCAGCGGCGCCGTCTCGTCGTCGATCGACATTGTTCCGCTGTTCGAGACGATCGCCGACCTGCAAGCAGCCGAGGCAACGCTGGCGGCGTTGCTCGCCAACGACCGCTACCGGTCGATCGTGAACAGCCGTGACGGGTGGCAGGAGGTGATGATCGGGTACTCCGATTCCAACAAAGATGGTGGCTACGTCGCATCGCAATGGGGGCTCTACCGAGCCCAGGAGGCGCTTGTCATCGCCGCCGACCGAGCCGACGTCCGATTGCGGCTCTTTCACGGCCGCGGCGGAACCGTTGGGCGAGGTGGCGGCCCGGCCTACCAGGCGATCCTGGCCCAGCCCCCAGGCTCGGTTGACGGCGCACTTCGGATCACGGAGCAGGGCGAAATGGTGGCCGCAAAGTACGCCCAACCGGCGTCAGCACGCCGCAACCTCGAAACACTCGTCGCCGCCACACTCGAGGCGAGTTGCCTGTCGGCCGGGCAGCCTGGCGACGACGCCACCCGTTTTGCCGACACGATGGACGCGCTATCGCAATCGGCGTTCGATTCGTATCGTCAACTGGTCGATCGGACCGACGGATTTGTCGATTTCTTCCGGGCGATCACCCCGATCGGTGAGATCTCCAGCCTCAACGTCGGGAGTCGCCCGGCGGCCCGCAAGAACTCGAATCGGATCGAGGATCTGCGCGCCATCCCGTGGGTATTCGGGTGGAGCCAGTGTCGGCTGAACCTTCCGGGATGGTTCGGTGCCGGTTCGGCATTCGAGGCGTTCGCCACTACCGAGGCGCGGGTCGCCCTGCTGCGCGAAATGCACGAGCACTGGCCGTTCTTCCGGGCGATGCTCGACAACATGGGGATGATGTTGGCCAAGACCGATCTCGGGATCGGACGCCAGTACGCCGAGGCGCTGGTTGACGACGAGTCGTTGCGAACGAGCGTGTTCGGAGTGATCGAGCGAGAGCATGGTTTGGCGACCAAGTGGCACGCCCTGCTGACCGGATCACCGGACCCGTTGCACCTCAACCCGGCCTTGGCACGCAGCATTCGCAACCGATTCCCGTACCTTGACCCGCTGCACGTGATCCAGATCCAACTGCTGCGTCGCCATCGCGCCGGAGATCACGACGAACTCATCGAACGCGGCATTCAGCTGACGCTCAACACGATCGCCACCGGTCTGCGTAACAGCGGCTGATTCGGCGAACGAAAACGCCAATGTGGCGACCGGTGAACCGACCGCCACATTGGACTACTTCAGGTGTTGGCGTTCTCTCGGAATCGCTCCCGACGTCACGCCGTACGAGCGCTAGGCGCTCGCATCAGTGGACGTGGTTCAGACGACGCGAACGCCGACAGCCTCGGGACCTTTACGGCCCGCGGCAATCTCGAACTCGACCTTCTGACCGTCGACGAGGGTGCGTCGTCCGCTGCCTTCGATGTTCGAGAAGTGCACGAAGACGTCTTCGCCGTCGTCTCGGCTGATGAAACCGAAGCCCTTCTGGTCGTTGAAGAACTTCACAATGCCGATAGTCATTTTCTGTACTGCTTTC
>JANMTV010000403.1:0-4894 GCA_031390905.1 Ilumatobacteraceae bacterium
GGCGGTGATCGCCGGAATCGGCAATGTCTACCGCGCTGAGATCCTGTTCCACCACGGGATCCACCCAGAACGACCAGGCAACTCATGCTCCCCCGAGGAACTGGCCGGTCTCTGGGAAACGGCCGTGACCATGCTCAAGGCGGGAGTTCAGGTCAACCGAATCGTGACCGTCACGCGTGACGACATCGGTTGGCCGCGCAACAAGCTGATCCCCCGCAACGAGGCGACCTACGTCTACAAGCGCCAGATCTGCGTGCGTTGCGGCGATCACATCCGGGCGATCGAGGTCGGCAACCGGGCGTGCTACTACTGCCCCACGGATCAGCCCCGGTAAGTCGACGCGAGGGTTGCGTCGTAGCCTGCGATCATGACAGCGCTTGACGCAATACCTGATGTGATCGACCGTGTCCGTGACGGGTTCCGTGACGGAGTCATCCGAACCATCGACGCACGACGCACACAACTCCGGCAACTCCGCCGCTTCCTCGTCGAGCAGGAGCAGGTGATCTCGCACGCTCTCCACGCCGATCTCGGTAAGTCGGCGATCGAGGCCTACACCACCGAGATCGGGTTCACCATCAAGGAGATCGACCACACGCTCGATCATCTCGACAGTTGGACCAAGCCGACCAGGGTATGGATTCCGATGTATCTCCGCCCCGGCTCGGCAAGGATCGTGCAGGAACCGCTCGGCACGGTGCTGATCATCGCTCCCTGGAACTATCCACTTCAACTGTTGCTGGCACCACTCGTACCCGCCCTGGCAGCCGGGAACACGGCCGTGTTGAAGCCGTCAGAAGTGGCATCGACTACTGCTGCGATGGTTGCGGATCTGCTCCCCCGGTACCTCGATGAACGCGCCGTGCAGGTCGTGACCGGCGGAATCCCTGAGACAACTGCATTGCTCGAACAGCGTTTCGATCATGTCTTTTACACCGGCAACGGAACGGTCGGAAAGATCGTGATGCGGGCGGCCGCCGAGCATCTCACGCCGGTCACGCTCGAGCTTGGCGGTAAGAGTCCGGCGATCGTTACCGCGTCGGCCGACATCGAGGTCAGCGCCCGCCGGATCGCCTGGGGCAAGTTCGTCAATGCCGGGCAGACATGCGTGGCCCCCGACTACGTGTTGGTCGACGAGCGCATCGCCGACCAACTGGTCGCCGGGCTTCGTAGCGCGATTCACGAGTTCTATGGCGATGACCCCGCTACCTCGCCTGACTACGGCAGGATCGTGAACCAACGTCATCACGCCCGCCTGATGGCACTGGTCGAGGCCGGTGGGTACGACGACATCGCAATCGGCGGTCATGGAGAATCCGACACCCGTTACCTCGCCCCCACCGTCCTGACTGGTGTCAAACCGGATGCCAAGGTGATGGATGATGAGATCTTCGGGCCGATCCTTCCGATCCTCACCTACCAGGGCATTGACGAAGCGATCGGCTTCGTCAACGAGCGGCCAAAACCGCTGGCGCTGTACGTGTTCTCCGGCCGCGACGCAACGGCAGACAAGGTGATCGACCGCACGTCAGCCGGTGGCGTGACCGTGAACCACACGTTGCTGCACCTCGCTGTCGCGGAACTTCCGTTCGGCGGAGTCGGTGCCAGCGGAATGGGTGCCTATCACGGCGAAGCCGGCTTCCGGATCTTCTCCCATGCCAAACCGGTATTGAAGCGATCGAGCAAACCCGACCCGAAGATCGCCTATCCCCCTTACACGAGCTTCAAGCAAAAGCTGATGCACAAGCTGCTCTGATTCAGGACGGATCGACGCGCCGTCCGCCGACCTGCGACGATTGCGGATGGTTCAGTTCCGACCGGCTCACGATCCACTCCGATTCGGCATCTTCATGCCGCCGATGCACAAGACAGGTATCAACCCGACACTGGCGTTGCAGCGCGATCTCGAACTGATCGAACATCTCGATCGACTCGGTTTCGCAGAAGCATGGATCGGTGAACACCACTCAGCCGGCAGCGAGTTGATCGCCAGCCCAGAGGTGTTTATCGCTGCAGCTGCTGAACGGACGAAACACATCAAGCTCGGAACCGGCGTCAACTCGCTGCCGTATCACCATCCGTTCATCCTCGCCGATCGAATCGTGATGCTCGACCACCTCACACGCGGTCGAATGATGTTCGGGGCCGGCCCCGGTCAACTCACCAGTGACGCATCGATGCTCGGCATCGACCCTCTCCTGCAGCGCCCGCGAATGGAGCAGGCGTTCGATGTGATGATGCGGCTCTTCCGTGGCGAGACGGTGACCGAGAAGACCGACTGGTTCACGTGCGACAACGCCGTCCTGCAAATCCGCCCCTATTCCAACTTCGACGTGGCGGTCGCCAGCAGCATCTCGCCGTCAGGATCGAAGCTCGCCGGACGATACGGCACCGGGCTGATCTCCGTGGCGGCCACCGAACCTGCCGGATTCGGCGTGCTCGACTACAACTACAAGGTCTGGCAGGAAGAGGCGGCACTCAACGGCCACAACGCGCCCCGTTCTGCGTGGCGGCTGATGGGCCCGATCCACGTCGCAGAGACGGTTGAACAGGCCAGGGCCAACTGTCGTTACGGGTTGCAGTGGATCTTCAACTATCTCAGTCACATCATTCCGCTCGGTGACCCGAACGATCCGCCGCCACCGTCCGACTACGACGAGTTCGTCGATTTCGCCAACGAAACCGGACGAATGGTGATCGGTACGCCGCAGATGGCGATCGAGCAGATCGAGCGGCTGCAGGAGAAGACCGGTGGATTCGGGTGCTTCTTGGCGTTCGGAGCAGATATCGCCGACTTCCCAGCCACACTTCGCAGCTACGAACTGATCGCCGAACAGGTGATGCCGCATTTCACGGGTCAGCTCAACGCCGCTCAAACCAGCTACGACATGGTGATCGGCGCCGGTACGAGATGGGTCGACGCCACGCTCGGCGCCCAACTCACAGCAATCGCCGAATACGAAGAAGAGCGAGCTGCTCGCTGACCGACCCTCATTGGGCGCGCCACGCTGGGGCGTCGGGTTCTCCGCGCCAGAATTTGAGGCGACGATTTGCTTCCTCACGGGCTGCTGGATCGACACGACCTGCTCGCACACGCATCAACGTGGCGGCCACGTTGCGCAGTTCGGCAAACCGGCGAGTCGCCGGCTCGGCCGCCAGCGATGCTCCGTTCCCACCGGCGAAGCTCGGATACACGGCCGGGTCACCGCCCCAGCGTTCCGCCAGCGTCAACAACATGGCGTGATCCCAACCGGCGGGAGCGAAGCACATCAGATCCCAGTCCAGCAGCAGCGGACCGTCGTCGGACATCAGGACGTTGCCGGGATGCACATCACCGTGGCAGACCACGACCTCGTTGAACGAGTCCCAACCACGGTTGCGTTCGACCGCTGCGACGAGCCCAGCTTGCGCTCGTCTATCGAGCAGATCATCAGTTTCCTCCAGCAACCGATCGAAATCCCACCAGGGGAACGTCGCAGGCGACGGGATCGGGTACTCGGCGGGCAGCGCGGTCGGGTCGAGTCCATGAATCCGTCGAACGATCCGACCAACGGCCACCCAGTCGACCGGTCGATCGGTCGGCTCGACGAAACGCCATGCGGTAACGGCCAGGTCATCGACCATGTATGCCGATGGACGCGCCGGTTCCACGACAGGGATGCGCAGCTCGATCAATCGGTGCGCCAACGCCAGCCCGGCGACCGGGTCAACGGTTGGTCGCCCAACCCGCAGTACGACATCGCCGCACCGGTACAGCGCATTCATCCCGACCCGCAGCAAGTCGGGCGCCGAAAGCCCGAACGCATCGGCAGCCACGATCGCGGCACGACGTGCGGAGACCCGGTCACCGATCGGCGTGTCGACATACGGGCGATCGAAATGTTTCGTCATCGGTGATGCTCAGTTGAGGGTGAGCACGTCGACGCCTGGGTTCAGGCGTCCATCTGGGTCATATTCATGCTTGAGTCTGCGGTGCAACTCGACGACAGCCGAGTCGACCGATCGAGCCGGCTGCGGATGCTCGTGGTGCACAATTCCGACACCGATTTCCGCCACGAACCGACCGGTACCCGCCAGCGACCGCAACGTGGCGGGTGCGATCGACCATCGACCACCGGTCGGGAGGTCGGGAGGTCCATCACCCGCCTCCAGACCAGCTCCCAGCGCCTGATCCTCGACATCACGGCGATCACCCTCCAACAGCACCCACACTTGCCCTCCATCCCACAACACCGACGTCGGTCGATACAGCCGGGCCACCAACGACCACGGATCCTGAGTCGTCGTGAACCACTGCTCGAACCGCGATCGCGGGCGCGTTCGGAGGATCACTTCGCCGAGAAACCCCAACGTCCCGTGCGAACCGACCAGCAGGCGGCACAGATCAAACCCACTGACGTTCTTGACGGTTGGTCCACCGGCCTTCACGATCTCGCCCCGAGCACTTACGTACCGGGCCTGTAGCACCGTGTCGCGAAGCGGTCCGTAGCCGAGCCGACGGATTCCGGAATGGCCAACCGCCAACGCCCCGCCGATCGTGCCAAACGGGGGAATCGCCACGGCCTGCCCGTGCGCCGCCAGCACCGCGTCGACGACTTCCACCGGAGTGCCTGCACCGCATTGGATTGTCATTTCTTCCGGCTCCACCCAGTCGACCCCGACGGGTGCCATCACGGTTGGTACGTTGTTGACCGGCCCGCCACGCGTCGCCAGACCCGCGATCGTGATCGGACCCGACGAACCAATCTCCTCGGCAAACTCGGTCAGATCCACGCGCCCTCCGGCACCGAATGCACATCGCCACACGTCGCCGGGCTCGGGAGCACCTTGTTGGGATTGGACCGCATCAGTGGGTCGAACGCCCGGCGCAACGCCTGCTGCGCATCAAGATCGA
>JANMTV010000016.1:0-6828 GCA_031390905.1 Ilumatobacteraceae bacterium
GTTTTGGGGGTGGATTCAGACGAAGCGGGACGAGATCCGGTGTGACGTTGAGGACGGTTAGGTCGAGCAAGCACCCTGCGAGGCAGCAACCGTCGAGCAGGCAGCCAGCAGCATCCTTGGCCGTGACCTCCTCGTTCTCAACGTCACACCGGATCTCGTCCCGCTTCGTCTGAATCCACCCCCAAAACACCGGCGAATTATGCCCGGACGCAGATGGTCGAAGCAAGGACACTCGGAAAGGCTCTGGTCGGTCGTCCGAACACACTGAGCGCTAACCGGCCCCCTTGATCGGGTCCGACTGTCCGAGCTGGGGACCGCCAGCGTTTCGTGATATGTGCCCGGTCGAGACGAGAGAGAAGGGGTCAACCTGGTCCGACGATCACCCGTGTAACTGCGTCACCTATGTGTCGCTTGGCCTGGTCACTCGGCCGGCGGTATGGGGCACCTGATAAGGGCCGGAGTGCTGTGGTCGACTTGTGCAGGACGTCGGGGTAACGTCGCTCGCGGTATGTGCGGGCTCGGCGCGAGAGTCGGCGTCACCGGCATCGATCGGAATGCCGGATCTCGCGTGGGGGCCGGAACAGCGCCGGTTGTGCGATATCGATCGCTGGCTTGCCAGAACTCCTTGCGCCGACGGAGTTGTCGAATCGTAGGGTTTGGTCATGTTCACTCAGCCCGAAGATCTGACCGACCAAGCTGTTGCCGAGACACTGATGCGCGACTGGGGGCTCGCTGTCGACGACATCGCATACACAGCGGTGGGATTCGGAAGCCACCACTGGAATGTCGTTGGCGACGACGTCAAATGGTTCGTCACAGCAGATGACCTTGATGCGCGAGTGCAGCACGCTGAGGACACACGCACGCAGGTCAGACAACGGCTTGTGTCTGCACTCTCGACCGCCTATGCGCTCCAGCAGCGAGGCTGCTCGTACGTCGTGGCACCGACTTTGAGCCGTACGGGTTCGGTGCTTGAGGACATCGACGACCGTTACGTCGTCGCCGTATACCCACACGTCGATGGTCGAACTGGTTCCTACGGACGCTACGACGCTCAGGCTGAGCGGTTCGCAGTCGTCGATCGCCTTGTGGAGATTCACGCAGCGGGCGACTCGGTCAAGAGCATCGCAGGCACCGACGACTTCGGCGTCCCAAGCCGAGATCGCCTCATGACTGCCCTCGCCGAGACGTCGTCACCGTGGTCGACCGGACCGTTTGCTGAGCGGACGCGATCGCTGCTCGGTCGTCATGCTGACGGCCTAACCACCGCCTTGAACACGTACGACGATCTTGTCGCACTCGTTCGCCGGCGCGGCGATGGCCCGGTGGTGACGCACGGAGAGCCGCACCGGGGAAACGTGATCTTCACTTCGGAGGGCGTTTCGCTCATCGACTGGGACACGACGCTGTGCGCGCCGTGCGAGCGAGATCTCTGGTCGTTGATCGACGAAGACTCCGAGACCGCCGCCTACTACACAAGCAAGTCGGGACGCTCGCTCAACAACGATGCACTTCGGCTGTACCGCCTGTGGTGGGATCTCTGCGAGGTCTCGCTCTACGTCACCGAGTTCCGTGCTCCGCACGTCGCATCAGCGGACACCGAGACGGCCTGGCTGGGGCTCCAAGAGCATCTCGATCCGAGCCGATGGACCGAGCTGACCTGACGCCAACCCGTCCCTATCACCACGACCCGAACAAGCCGTCACATAGCGAATGGCGGCACATCTAATCGCCTCGACCGCGAGCCACCGTGTCCGCCCTAGTCGCGTGCTCGAGTAGATCGAGCACCGCCCAGTAACCGGCGAACTGTGGCGGCCGGGCTCGCCCAGAGCCTGCCCTATATTGTCGCTCGACGGATCCAGCGGACGCGCCCCCAAAGTGCCGGTATGCAGCGATCGCGTTCGTGGTACCTGACCACTCTCGGCGGTCAGGGGGCCATCAGGGGGCAAATGCCTGTTCGAGTTGCTCGCCTGGAACGGCTCGTCAGACGAGTCTTATGCCTTGGTTTGGCAGTTGTCGGGCGGCGTCGGGTGCTTGTAGGCGCGAGCCGTCGGGTCGTACGAATTGCCAAGTGCCGTCGGGTTGGCGTTGGGCGGTGTAGCGGCGTTTGTGTTTGAACAGGTTGTGGTGTTCGCAGGCGACCCCTCCGTTAGCGGCGTCGGTGAGCCCGCCGTTGCTGTGGGGTTGGAGGTGGTCGATCTGGGAGAGGGCTGCTCGGATGCTGCATCCGAGCCACATACATCTCGGCGAGAGCGCGATCAGGGTGTCACGGATCGGCCCGTTGAACAGTCGTCGGAGTCGCCCGGCGTCGGTGATCACGCCGCCAGAGTTGACAACGATCCGACGCACCTGCCCAACGATCGCCAAGGCGACTGCTTGACGTGGGTCAACGGATACACCGTCGATCGTCTCGCAACGCCGATCGAGCACGCTTGCCGGGTCGATATGAACTGGCGTGCCGTCGATTTGCTCGCGTAGGTATTGTTCGAACTGATCGTGGTCGATCGTCAGGTTGACGACAGGGTCGGCGAGTTTCCCGGCCCCGCTGCCGTTGCCGCCGGTGTTGATGGCTGCAGTTTCGAAGATCGCCACCAGGGCGTCGGCGCGACGTTGCCGGTCGGTGCGTGGCATCAGGATCGGTGACGCCAGGTCGCCGTGCTGCTGTTTGGTGGTTTCCCAGTCGGTCAAGAACTCTGCATCGCAGAACGCCATAAAGATGCTGTTCATCGTGGTGCCTTGGATCGCACCATGACTGGTTGACCATGCGTACTGCCCGCCTGCCTCGGTGAGTGAGGCGTTGCGGTGTTCGTGTGTCAGTTCGTGGTCGCGGTGTGCACCGTCAGCGTCGGCAAGCTGTTGCCACCGCTGTGTGACCGTTCGGAAGTCGGCGAACTCCAATGCTTTGGCTGCGTCCAACAGGATTTGCTCCGAGCCGGGCAATTGATCAGCACAGCGAGGATTCGAATGCAGGAACGCCAACTCCACGACTTGATCGACACCGACCGTTCCCGCCGACAACTCGTCACCCACCACGATCAGATCGCGAAGGCTGCGGGCCAGCTTGTGACGCCGCGACGATTCGGCGGGTGACGTGTTCGTGATCGCAGAATTCCACGCTCGCACCGTGCGGTGTCCGTCGGCCAGGTAGTGACCGGCCTGATCACAGCGACCGACTACACCGATGATCGCCGATGTCAACTTCCGACGTGCGACTTCCAACTCCCACAACAGCCGATCCAGATCGGCACCGTCCAACCCGGCAATGTCATCTGCCGAAGGCAGAGAGATCATCACGGTCGAACCATTCATGGTCATATCATACCATACGTATGTTCCATACCAACGTCGAAGAGATAAATTTCTGAATGATTTTGATTTTCTCGCCGCCCGAAACCGGTCCGGCCCCGATCGCCGCCGCGATGGCTGCTTCGATGAGTTAGTCGGTGATGCCGGCAGCATTGTTGATCAGTGCCGGAGGCTGGATCGGTCACGCCCGGCGAGCCGCCCACCGCGCCGACGGGTCTACCGGGAGAGTTCGCGGAGCCCTGCGATCACCGCATCGAAGACTGCCGGCCGGTACTGCGCGATCGTCGGTGACCGCGCTTCGAAACAGCGGCGCGCGAACTCGTCGAACTCCTCCACGTACGCGTGAATGTGGATCTGCCCGTCCGACGTCAGGAAGATCGGCGCCTGTCCACGACCGTGCGTGGACGACTCCCGCTGCGTGAACTCGGTGACCGGATAGCAGCCCTTGCGGACCGTCACCCATCGCCGCCCCAACAACCCCATTCTGCGGAACGACAGCTCACGTTCAACCACCGCCGGATGCCCGAGCTGCTCCTGACGGGCCAACGCGTCCCGAATCAGCTGACGGCCCTCCGCCTGCAAGGCCGCCAACCTGGACTGCTGATCCGCGGCAGCATGCGCGCTCGCTTGTGCTGTCGCGTCACGCCGCGCTTGGGCACGCTGACGGGCTACCTCATCCGCGCTCGCCATCACGCTACGCTACAACGCCAAGAGCCGACACCAGACCGCAGCGGCATCTGCTGCGGGTTCGGTGACAACCGAACCGGCTTCTCGTGGGGCCAGACATACTGCCAGATGCGACGAGTTCCGCCTGTGCTGTGCTGCGACAGCGACCCCTCACTGCAGGGTCAAGGGCGCACACTTCGCTCAGCCCGCCGACGTCGAAGGCGAGCACATACCCGGCGGTGCCGGGCGATGCCGCGATCCTCCCGCCCGAATGTTGATTACACGGAAGTGCGAGGGCCCGCTGAAAGGCCGTGTATCGCGCGTGATACACATGACGACTGATGTGATACGCTCGTGTCATGAGAAGCCTCCGCCTCGACCCCGACCTCGACGAGAAGGTGCAACGCGCGGCCGCAGTCAGTGGCGAGTCGGTGTCGGAGTTCATCCGCCACGCTGCCGAGGATCGGGCCAACGAGACCCTGGCGGCGCAGCCCGGCGGCAGCTTCGCCGACGTCGCCGGCGTGGTGCGCGGCAGCGGCGGTCGGGCGCGTCGATCCGGTGAGGCGTTCGTCGCCGGCCTCGCCCGAGACCGCGCCGCGCGATGACGCTGTGCGACGCTGGACCGCTCATCGCCATCATCGACGCCGACGAGCCCGACCACGATGCTTGTCTCGCCGCGCTCGACGAGCTCGCACTGCCCCTCGTGACGACATGGCCAGCATTCACCGAGGCGATGTACCTACTCGGCCAAGCCGGTGGCATCACCGGTCAACGCGCGCTGTGGAGTCTGGTTCACACGGACCGCCTGATCCTCGCCGACCTGTCGACCAAGGCGGTCGAGCGATCTGCCCAGTTGATGGACAAGTATGCCGACCGACCCATGGACCTCGCCGATGCCACGCTGGTGGCGCTCGCGGAGGAACAGGGGCATCGCAAGGTCTTCAGTCTCGACTCCGACTTCCACATCTACCGAATCCGCGGACGACAACGCTTCGACGTGGTTCCACGACGTTGAACAAGCCGATCGGTGAGTTGCGATGCCAACGTGTCGCGCAGAGTGTGAGCAACGAAGCGCGGGTTGAGAGCCACTCGGTATTGCTCCACCATCGGCGATTTCGACGCGCCCGATAGCCGTTGTTATACGGGTGATCGACTGATCCTGGGGCAGGGTCATTGAAGCATGTTCAGTCGGTGGTTTCGATGGACGCGCTGGTGATCGCGCTGGTAAGCGACTGCGAGTTCGTCACGTTGGCGAAGAGCAGCTCGAGGGTGAGCAGTGTCGAGTCGTGGTTCGACCGAGCCAAGGTGGCGCCGATCGGTTCGGCCGTGCAGTCCTCGAGCACCAGGCAGTGAAAGTCGCGGAACATCGCGTCGCGAACGGTGGAGTCGACGCAGACGCTGGTCGTCGCGCCGACCACGATCAGCGTCGTCACGCCACGCTCGCGCAGGACCGCCTCGAGCTCGGTCCCGTAGAATCCGCTGTAGCGGTGCTTGTACAGGACCGTGTCCCCCGGCCGGGGACTGAGTTCGTCGACGATGTCGGTGTTCCAGGTATCGCGCACCAGGATCCGACTCATCGAACCGTCGGGTGCAACGACGTCGGCACCGACCCCAAGCGGGAGGTGCTTGAGCCATGTTGGGCTGTCCGGGCAGCCGGCGTCGAACAGATCCGGCTGGAAGCCCATCTTGAGATAGACGACCGGGATGCCCGCTTGTCGGACGACAACGAGCAGATCACGGATCGGCCCGACGATCGCCCGGATCGGTGCGATGTCGATCCCGGCCAGATCGAACATGCCACCCGCGGACCCGAAGTCGTTCTGCATGTCCACGACCACCATCGCCGCCGATCGCTGATCGAAGCACAACGGGGCCGGCCGAGCGTCCACCTCAATCCTCCGCGTCGCACCCATCACCGGCCACCTCCCGTCCAGGAGACTACGCCTCCAGTGTCCTGTCGCTATAGCGCGACAAGAACGCGACCGCCGCAATCTGAGCGTCGTCGAAGTCATGCCGTTGACCGGCCACCTCGATCGTAAACATTCCAGTGCCATTCATTGAGAACCTCCCAAAGTCGTCGAAGACCCCCAGCGAACGGCCGCTGTCAACCCAGCGTCGAGTCATGGCGAGCCGCTGGCTGATATGGACCCGGTTCACGCGGACGACTTTCCCTCTGACCGAGGGCTCAGTGTGCTCGTGGGTTGGGCGTGGGAAGACTCGGCCCTGTGTTCTTCCTCCGTCGGGCGCGCGACCGGTGGCACGAGATCGACACGATTTACCTCCTCGACCCGGGCCTAGGAGTGAGATGGTGGTGCGCGAGCCTAGCGATCCACCTGCGAGCGTTCTGCGCGAGTGGATGGAGAGTGACGGGAATCATCGATTGGTGATCCTGTCCGGCGCAGCAACGGCTATCGACAGCGGCGCGGGGCTTGAAGAGCTGTACTTGAAGGAGCTTCTCAACACTGCTGCCGGCAAGCGGGTGTCATACGCCCGCGACCTCTGATACTGAAACGGATCGTCACCGGCGGCGGTCCGAACATTTCATCGAAACTCAGGGGCATGTCAACGACCCTAAGCGAACAGCGTTACACAGAACGCCTGTTCGAGTTGCTCGCCTGGAACGGCTCGTCAGACGAGTCGTGTGCCTTGGTTTGGCAGTTGTCGGGCGGCGTCGGGTGCTTGTAGGCGCGAGCCGTCGGGTCGTACGAATTGCCAAGTGCCGTCGGGTTGGCGTTGAGCGGTGTAGCGGCGTTTGTGTTTGAACAGGTTGTGGTGTTCGCAGGCGACCCCTCCGTTAGCGGCGTCGGTGAGCCCGCCGTTGCTGTGGGGTTGGAGGTGGTCGATCTGGGAGAGGGC
>JANMTV010000068.1:0-7433 GCA_031390905.1 Ilumatobacteraceae bacterium
CGAGCCGACAAGTCATTCTCCTCAACCAGCTTCTTTACGCCGTCGATTTGCGCAATCAGATCGGTCTTGAGCTGGATCCCCTGTTCCTCCTGGCGAGCCTCGATCGTCTGCGACACATCATTGAAGTAGGTGACCATTCGAGCGGCCTGCTCGTCGAACTTGCGCAGATTGGTATCGAGACCCTCGACTCGCAACGCCAACGCGTCCTGATCCTCTTTGATATCGATCAGCACCGGCCGCATCGCCGCCTGCACGATGCCTTCAAGACCAGACGTCATGTCGTCGAGCCGACGGCTCTGGCGCGACTCCGATTCCTCGAGCCGAGAATCGATTGCTGCCCGCACCTGCTGCACCTGATGATCCGATCGCACCGTCGACTGCTCAGCGGAGGTGCTCAGGACGCGGATGTGTTGGGCAAACTCGGCCCGCAACTCAGCACGCTCACGCTGAGTTTCCTCACGGAGACGATCAACTTCGGCCACGACCGCGGACGCGTGCCGTTCGAGCTCGGCCTGCACAGCAGCAACCAAACTCTGGCGGAACTCGTCGATCTCCGAAGTCATATTCCTACGATCCTCCCGCTGGACCGCCACGGGGGTCGTGGCGGCGAACCCCAAGGGTTACGTGCCACGTATCGGCTGAAGCTCCGGGAAGCTTGAGGATTTGCAGACACTCCCGAGGTGCTGCAAGTCCCGCCGACCTGTGATCACATAACAATGCTTGCACTCTTGTAATGGTGAGTGTTCACTTTTTCTCAAGATAGTCGATCCGCGCCCCGATACAGGGTTGTCACGCTCACGTGGCAGACGGAATCCAGACGGATTTCCCATCGCCGTAACAGTCAGCCTATGAGCAGCAAGAACCAAGTCGGAGGAAACACCCACATGCGACGTTTATCACTGTCGACAAAGCTCTTCGCAGCCGCACTACCGCTCCTGATCGCGGTAGGAGCGCTGCTCGCCCTCACTGTGCGCAGCGACCTCAATGATGTCAACCGGGCACAACGCGGAGCCGACCTCGGAGCCGTGTGGGATCCACTGATCACCGCCCTCGTATCGATCGAGGCGGAACTCGCCGACGTCAACACCGCAGCTGATCCGTCGGTGATCACAGCCGACACCACTATCGACGCAGAGCGCGCAGCCCGCGTCGTCGCCAACCGTCGGGCCACCGACCAGGCAGTCAACGACGTCGCCGAATCATTGACCAACCTTGGTGCAGCCAAAGCTGCCGGCGAACACATCACAGCAAGCCGTTCGCAACTGTCGGCAGCTCGTGGATCGATCGACATGTCGCAAATGTCGACCGCCGTCGCCGACACCAACCCACTCACCTCATACGACCTGGCGCTCAGAGAGCTCGTCTCGATCGGCCAACTGCTGCCGGCCGAATCTGATGACTCGACGCTCGGTCGTGAGTTACTCGCCGTAGTCAAGCTCGCCGAAGCACGCGTCGCTTCCGATGCAGTCATCACCAACATCAACACCTGGCTCGCCAACCCATCCGACACAACGCCACTCGCAACCGCTCAGGTGCGCTTCACCGAACTCGAGTCGGTGATGGGCGAGTTCGCCGCAGTCGCACCCGACGAATGGTCGACGCAATATCGCCAAGCGGGATTCGTGACGTCACTGTCGAGGTTCCGGTCCGAACTCAACCGAGCCTTCCGGTCGGCCGCCAACCAGGAGCCCGCCACCTTCGACGTCGCCGGTTTCGAAACGGTCGCCAACCAAGGCCTCACGCTCCAGAGCGAGATCAGCCAGTCAATCGTCGATCGCGCCGACGCGCAGGTCAGCTCGACCCAGAAGGCGGCGCTGGTTCGAATCGGCATCATTCTCGGAGCCGTGCTGTTGGCATTGCTGATCGCCTGGATGCTGACTCGGTCGATCACCCGTCGGGTCAAGGCCGTGTCACGCAGCGCCAACCAGGTTGCCAGCGTGCAGTTGCCGGCGCTCGTCGAAGCACTCCGTGACCCACGCGGTCGCTCTGCAATCCCCGATATCGAACCGGTCAACGCACGCGGCAGCGACGAACTCGCCGAACTCGCCCAGGCCTTCAACTCGATGCAGGAGACGCTGGTCGAAGTTGCCCAGCAACAGGTCGAAGTGCTGCGTCGCGGTGTCTCGGAGATTTTCGTCACGATGGCTCGCCGCAACCGCTCGCTGATCGACCGCCAGCTCGCCATGCTCGACGAGTACGAGGCCAGCGTCGACGACCCGGAAGTGCTCGGCAACTACTACCAACTCGACCATCTCGCGACCCGCATGCGACGCAACTCCGAATCGCTGCTCGTGCTCGCCAACGCCGAGCCGAAGCGACGCCGAGTCAAGGCCACCGAAATCGACGATGTTGTGCGGGCCTCGATCGGCGAAGTCGAGGACTACCGCCGAGTCGAAGTCGAATCGCTGGAGAGCCTGCAGGTGCGTGGCAGCGTGGTCGCCGATGTGTCACACATGCTCGCCGAGTTGCTCGACAACGCCACGTCATTCAGCCCACCGGAGAGCATCGTTCGTGTCGGCGGCCGGCGCGCCGGCGAGTCGTACATGATCCGAATCGTCGACAACGGCGTTGGTATCGCCACCGAGCGGATGAAGGAACTCAACGAACTCCTGCGAGACCCTCCGATCGTCGGTCTATCCGTCGAACCGACGCTCGGTATCTCAGTAGTGTCGTTGCTCGCCAACAAACACGGGATCGAAGTCACGCTCTCGGCCGGGAGCCCAGGGCTCACCGTCGACGTACTGCTTCCATCAGCACTGTTCGGCCCGATCGACGTTCCAAACTCCGGCAACGCCAGTGGCTCGAAGGCGAACCACTCGGTTCCGACGGTCGCTGAGATCGAACAGATAGTCGCCTGGAACGACACCGAATCGGATCCGTCGTTCGAATCGATCATCGCCGACGAGTCGTTCGAACAGGCCACCGAGTACGACCCGTACGACCGGAGCAACGATTACGTCGCTCCACAGCCGGCAGCATCGGATCAACCGACCGCCTTCTCCAACTGGACCTCGACAGTTCACGACGCCTCACCGTTCCCGTCAGGACAGCACACGACGACGCAACACACAGCGACGCAACACACCGACGAGTACGAGTACGACCACGCACCTGTTGCGTACGGTGCCGACCTCAGCGAGCCGGAAATCCGTCAGGCTGAGGTTCGTCAACAAGAGGTTCTCCAGGCGGAGATTCGTCAGCCGGAGATCGACCTCGCAGTCGCCGCGCCGGTATCGCTGGCGGTTCCCAGCCTTCCGCCGCCGGCCGCTGTGGCCAGAGTCAGCGGTGAGTTTGCTCGACCTCCTGCGCCGCCGATCATGGCCAGCAGCCCGTCAAGCCATCCCGTCACTCCCGACCACGCCCGCCCGGTGCCGACACCACGAACGCTCGAGCCAGTAGCCGGGTTGGGTTTGAACCTCCCGGTGCGAAGCCCGAGCGCCGGCCCGGAAGGTCCAGATCGTCTCGCCGCAGTCGATTCCTCTACAGACGAGTCACGGGTCGGTCAGACCTCGACCCCGAGTGCCCTGCAAGCCGCTCTCGCCGCATTCGACAGCGGTCGCAACGGCAACGGGAACGGAGCGCTGCCGACACGCGCCAGAGTCACCGACCCGGTCGCTGCAGGACAGTTCGAGGAACAGACGAGCGTCGCCCAGTCACGGCTCGACCCGGAAGCGCTCCGTGAGCGTCTGCGAGCATTCCAAAGCGAGTTCCGCACAGGTGCCAGCCACCCGCACGATTCCGACTCGAACACTCAATCGCACGGCAGCCAAACGCTCAGCCAAACCACAAGCCAAACGACAGGCCATTCGAACAACGATCTCGGAGGGGATCACCAATGAACGCAGCAGCAGACAACCTCAACTGGCTCGTAGCACGATTCGTACAACAGGTCGCAGCCGTTCGCCAGGCAGTCGTGGTTTCATCCGACGGGCTGCCACTCGCCTCGTCCGACGGCGTCGATCGTGAAATGGCTGAGCGGCTCTCCGCCGTCGCCTCTGGAATGATCGGCCTGGCCTACGGGTCGGCCGGCCGGTTCGGCGCCGGCGCCGTCTCGAACGTGATCGTCGAGATGGAGAACGGCTGGATGTTCGTGACCGGCATCCGCGATGGTTCGCTGATGTGCGTCGTCACGACCAAGGCCGCCGACATCGGAACGATCGGGTACGAGATCGCCGTCTTCGCCGACCGCGCAGGCGACGTGCTGACACCCGAGCTCCGCGAAGAACTCAAGTGCATGATGCTCTCAAGGGGGTGAGGACATGATCGAAGAAGCAGACGTGGGTACCGACGCCGATGAAAGCGTCGATGCCACAGGACGGCTGATTCGTCCCTACGCGATGACGGGGGGACGTACCGAAATCGACTCGATCATCAGTCTCGAAACGCAGATCCAGGCGAGCACGCGTGCGTCGCAGCATCTCGGTGCCTACCGCTGGGAAGCCGCCAAAGTCGTCGAGATCGTTCAGACGCCGATGGCACTGATCGAGATCGCCGCTCGCCTGGAAATTCCGATCGGGGTCGCACGAGTGCTCGTTGCCGACCTCGTTGCCGACGGTGCCGTGGTGCTCCACGTGCCCGCCAAAACCCAATCGTTTGCAAGCCTCTTGGAAAGGGTGCTCGACGGTGTCCGCAATCTCTGAAACCACGCCCGCACGCGGCAGAATCCCAGTCAAGATCGTCGTCGCCGGCGGATTCGGCGTCGGCAAGTCGACGTTCGTCAACTCGATCTCCGAGATCGAGCCACTCCGTTCCGAAGCGCAGATGACGACCGCATCGGCTCAACTCGACGACCTCTCACAGATCTCGACCAAGCAGACGACCACGGTCGCCATGGACTTCGGCCGGATCTCACTCACCGACGAGATCGTGTTGTACCTCTTCGGGACGCCAGGTCAGGAACGCTTTCACTTCATGTGGAACGAATTATCACGTGGAGCGATCGGTGCGGTCATCTTGGCTGACACACGGCGACTCGGTGACTGCTTCGCCGCGGTCGACTACTTCGAAGCCCGCAGCATGCCGTTCGTGATCGCCGTCAACCCGTTCGACGGCAAGCGCACGCACGCCATCGAGTCGGTGCGAGAAGCAGTTCAAGTCGGCGGTCATGTCCCAATGCTGTACTGCGACGCCCGCCATCGAGGCGACGTCAAGAACGGCCTGATCTCCCTCGTCGAACTCGCCCTTCGCAGAGAACGCACCAAATCCCCCGCCCATTAACCCGTTCATGTCGCGATCAACCCGTCATACGGGGGTTGACCGCGACTTGAATGCGCGGTGGAGGGTCTTGATCACGTAGCTCGGTCGATCCATCACGTCCTCGAACGTGAATTCGAGAACGAGTCGACCCATATCCTGCAGCTCGTTGCGTCGCTTCGCATCCTTGGCCCGATCCGCGGCCGACGAGTGACCGCGCCCACCCGAGACCTCGACGACGATTCGATGCTCTACGAACAAGAAGTCGACACGGGCGATATGTCGACCGTCGCGACAATGAACGACCTGCGGCACGGGGACCGGGAGCCCGTAGTCGTGGACCAATTTGAGGAACTCGCGCTCCAGTTTGGAATGGCCACCCGATGTGATCAGCAGTCGATCAAGCCGCCGCACGCCGGAGCGGCCAGAACCACGCAGCTGACCCAAGCGCCCGACGATCTCATCCAGGGTCGCCAGTCCGAGCCGGATGCTGGAATCAATCGCTGCCTCCAACCGAACGTCTTTGATCCGGAGCGCCGCCAAATCAATGATCGTTCGAGCCGGCGTCGTGACCTTCAACCCATCCACTTCGGTGATGTCGACTAGGGAAAGCACCTGAGTTGTGTGCACGCGCCCGGCGACAACATCCCCGCCACGTCGTTTCCGCCGAACCGTGAATTCCAACACTTCACGGTTGAAGCGGTCGAATTCGTGCAACTTGGCAGCGGCCTCGTGGCTCACGACGGCAGTTGGACCGAGCGAGAACAGTCCCGCCGTCAAGTCACTCCGCCAAGACTGCGGAACACCGGGAAGCCGATACGCCTGCTGGGCGAGCCGATCAACCAGACCACGGTCGGCAAGTTGGCTCAGCTGACGGGGAGTCACCCCAAGCGAGTCGAGCTGGTCGAATCCGATCACGCCATGTTGGCCCTCGGCCGCCAGTGCAAGTCGATGGTGAGCGATCAGTGTTGTTGCCGCGTTGTCCATACTCGAGTGGGGGCAGCGAAATCCGAAAAGCGGAAAGCCCCGTTCAAGTCGCGCTCAACCCCCGTATGCCGTGTCCATCGCGACATGAACGCGGGTTGTTCTGGTGGAGAGGGCGGGGACTCCTAGTATTTCGCAGACTTTCGGGAAGCGGTCGGTGGGGCCTCGCCAGCGCCAGTCATCGACTCTGCCGACGGGGACGTCCCGGTCAACCGTGGCGACGATCCGGAACAGCACGGCGAGCTCCATGTTCTCCTGCAGCGTGGCCGACAGCTTGGCGGCACCCCGAAGACCATCGACCTCCCACAGGCTTGCCTGCGGTGGGATGTTCTCGAGGTGGCGGTAACGGGCGAGCACGAGCGACGCCGACTTGGCACCCCAGCCGGGAAGGCCCGGAAAACCATCAGCGGCGTCACCAACGAGACCGAGATAGTCGGGGATCGACGCCGGCCCGACGCCGAACTTCTCACGAACGCCGTCCTCGTCGATGATTTCACGCTTACGTCGGTCGTACTGCACCACCCGCTCGCCCACGACGCACTGACCAAGATCTTTGTCGGGGGTGACGATCAGCACCTGCTCGACACGTTCGTCGCGCTCGGCAACTGCAGCGGCCGCACCCAATGCATCATCGGCCTCCCACTCGACCATCGCCCACGTCGTAATACCCATCGCCATCAGGGCATCCTCCATGATTGGGATCTGGTGCAACAGCTCGGGAAGCATCCCCTCGCTGGTCTTGTACCCCGCCCACAACTCGTTGCGAAAGCTCTCGATCACGTGATCGCTGGCAACCCCGACGTGCGTCGCGCCGTCCTCGATCAACTGCAATGTCGAGGTGAGCACGCCAATCGTGGCGTCATACGGACCCGCCTCACGGTCAGATTCACCGCGCCGGTTGGCACTCCCGAAATGCTGCCGGAACAGCTCGTACGTCCCATCGACCAAGTGCACCTTCACGGCCGGAACCGTACCTGTTCCCGGTGACTGAGGTGGCGGCCAGGCGATCTGCGGCACACAGACGATGCCGATGAAGGCTGCTCCATTCCTGGCCTGACCTGGTTCACGGGCGTCCGTTGCACAGGACCCGACCGCCACCTCACTCACCGGGAATCGGCGAGTGGCTCAAGGTTACCGGCCGGATAGCGTGTCGAGCGCAAACCGGGAGGAGTGCGAGAGCGGCCGAATCGGCACGCTTGGAAAGCGTGTGAAGGGCAACCTTCCGTGGGTTCAAATCCCACCTCCTCCGCCATGTC
>JANMTV010000144.1:0-2881 GCA_031390905.1 Ilumatobacteraceae bacterium
TGAGACTCCGGCACCGGCCCCAGCGGCCACCGTCGCACCAACAACAACCGTCGCACCAACGACAAGCGGCACCTATCTCATGTCGGAGTCCCACCCCCTCCTCGAGACGGAATCAGACGTTCGTCTCACGTTCGCCGTGCCGGCCGGCTGGTCGGACAACGACTGGTACGTGGACAAGCTCGGCTCCAACCCGAGCATCGGGGTGGTCTTCGACAAAGTGGCCAACATCTACACCGATTCCTGCCCGTCGGTGCCGGTCTCTCCCCCCGTCGGACCGACCGTTGACGACCTCGCCTCGGCGTGGGCGAACCTGCCCGGCTTCGACGCCACCGCGGCGAGCGACATCACCATCGACGGGTTCCACGGAAAGCAGATCGAGTTTACGGTTCCCGACTACAACTCGGAAGACTGCGCCTACGGAGACTTCAAACTGTTGGAAGCGGTAGGTGGTGGCGCCTGGTGGGCACAAGGTCCCAATCAGCACAACCAACTATGGATTCTTGACGTCAACCGCACCCGTCTCGTGATCATCGCGGCGTACTTCCCGGACACCTCGCCGCAGGACCGAGCCGCAATCGACGGGATCCTCGCCTCCATCCAGATCGACTGAACCTCACCGCCCGCGGCAGAGCCGTTCACCGGACCACGGCGAGCGCCTCGATTTTCTCCTTGTACTCGACGCGGGCATACTCAGACATGGTCGTCAACATCAGCTGCAGCCGCTGGTGCTGCCGCAGCTCGGGCAGGCGTGACAGCTGCCGGAGCGGATCATGTGGACGCCGCACTGCATGCACATCGGGGAATCGATCGGCTTGATCACACCGCGAGCAGGGGTGTTGTCCTCGACCGTGGGGGTCACGGCGCCCGACTCGAGACCGATCTGCAGTTCTGATGCCGATGGGACACTCTTGAAGTCTGGTGGAATCTCTGAACCCTGATTGGTCTCGATGATCGACTCCTCGACACCGGGAAGCGTCGGCTGGAGCCGCTCGTCGATCGAGAAGATCCCGAGCTCTGCACGCTCGTCGTACGTTAGGTACTCCAACGACAGGCGACGGAACAGGTAGTCCATGATCGACGTCGCGAACCGTATATCCGGATCGTCGGTCATCCCGGCCGGTTCGAAACGCATGTTGATGAATGCCTCGACATAGGCCCGCAACGGCACCCCGTACTGCAAGCCGTAGCTGATCGACTTGGCAAAGGCATCCATGATCCCAGCCATCGTCGAACCCTGCTTCGACACCGTCAGGAAGATCTCGCCCGGCTGACCGTTCTCGTACTCGCCGATCGTGGCAAAACCCTTGCAATCGGCTACACGGAATTCGAACGTGCGGCCACGACGGCTGCGTGGCAGCTTCTGACGGATCGGCTTGTGGACGATCTTCTCGACAATCTTCGCAACCGACTCGCTCGCAGCCTGCGCAGCAACCTCGGCACCGCTCGTAGCGTCACCCTTCTTGGCGGTCGAGAGCGGCTGACCGACCTTACAGTTGTCGCGGTAGATGGCAACCGCCTTGAGGCCAAGTTCCCAGCTCAGCTGATGCAGGGCGGCGACGTCTTCAACAGTCGCTTCCTCTGGCATGTTGACCGTCTTCGAGATCGCGCCCGACAGGAACGGCTGAACCGCACCCATCATCCGGACGTGGCCCTCGTAGTGGATCGTGTTGTCGCCCATCGAGCAGGCGAACACGGCGACGTGCTCGGCGGCGAGATGGGGCGCACCGAGGATCGACTTGTTCACGTCGATGTACGAAATGATCGCGTCGACCTGCTCGGGGTTGTAACCCAGGCGGCGAAGCGCACGCGGGATCGTCTGGTTGACGATCAACATGTTGCCGCCACCGACCAGCTTCTTCATCTTGACCAGACCGAGGTCTGGCTCGATGCCGGTCGTGTCGCAGTCCATCATCAGCCCGATCGTGCCGGTCGGGGCGAGCACCGATGCCTGACTGTTGCGGACGCCGAACTCCTGGCCGTCACGAACAGCGGCTTCCCACGCGTCCTGGCCGGCACGCAGGAGTTCATCAGGAACAACGCTGTCGTTCTCGATCTGGTAGCTCGCATCGCGGTGCATGGCGAGCACACGCAGCATGTGCTCCTCATTGGCGGCGAAGCCCTCGAACGAACCGAGCCGGGCCGCAGTGCGGGCACTGACGGCGTATGCGTGGCCCGTCATCAGAGAGGTGATAGTGGCTGCCCACGCTCGGCCCTCGGGCGAGTCGTAGGCGTAACCGAGTGCCATCAGCAGAGCGCCGAGGTTGGCGTACCCGAGCCCGAGTTGACGGAACTGACGGCTCGTCTCAGCGATCGGCTCAGTCGGGTAATCGGCGCGCCCGACCAGGATCTCCTGGGCGGTGAACATCACCTCGATCGTATGCATGTACGCATCAACGTCGAATGCACCAACATTGCCGTCGACGTCCTGATCGAGGTAGTGCAGCAGGTTGATCGACGCCAAGTTGCACGCCGAGTTGTCGAGGTGCATGTACTCCGAGCAGGGATTTGACCCGTTGATCCGGCCGGTTGTGTGGGCGGTGTGCCACTTGTTGATCGTGGTGTCGAACTGGAGACCCGGGTCGGCACACTCCCACGAGGCCTGAGCGATCTGATGCCACAGATCACGTGCACGCACGCTCTTGACGACTTCGCCCGTTGTGACCGCCTTGAGGCCCCAATCAGCGTCTTGCTTGACCGCCTCCATGAACTCGTCGGTGACCCGCACGGAGTTATTGGCGTTCTGGTATTGGACCGAGAACGAGTCAGCGCCGTCGAGGTCCATGTCGAAGCCGGCGTCACGCAACACGCGGGCCTTGCGCTCCTCTTTGACACCACGATCAACAAGTGGCACACCGCCCACACAACCGGCCGGATCAACGGG
>JANMTV010000163.1:0-5870 GCA_031390905.1 Ilumatobacteraceae bacterium
TCGAGCACGACGAGGTATTGCTCGGTGACGGCCAAGTTCTGCACCGGCACCGGCATCAGATAGGCCGACAGGTCCAACCCGACTGATTCGTCGAGGTAGTCGCCGATTCCGGATCGGTGGGCGAGTAGGTGTTCGATCGTCACCGAGTCGTCGACCAGCGGCAGGTCAGAACCGAGTATTGACCGGGCGGTCGTGTCGAGCGTGAGGACCCCTGACTCGGCCAGATTCATCACGGCGAGGGCGGTCAGCCCTTTTACGCCGCTGGCGATCGCAAATTGCGTGTCGACCGTGTTCGCAATCGAGTGTCGCCGGTCAGCAAACCCGAACGCCCACTCGTCCACGACGCTGTCGGCATCGTCGACTCGAACGACACCGGAGAACCGCGTCGCTGTCGCAACGTCTTCGATCCGTCGCCCCAGATCCGTCATCCTCGGAACGCTACTCAGCCCGATCCAACCGCCTACCGTCTGTTTCGTGGAGCGATCGTTCTTTGACCAAGTGCTCGATGCGTTCGAGGGATTCGCCGCCGGCGTCGACGGGGCGATGCACTCCGTCGCTCACAGTCGCGGTCTCAAGGTCTGGTACGACGACGCCAACCGAGAGCACTACGAGGCGCAGCTGATCCGGATCGACAAGCAATCACGCTTGGAGATTGGGTTTCACGTCGAGTACCCGAAAGCCAAGCAGAACGACGAGCTACTTCAGCGGTTACTGGCGGCCGAAACCGAATGGCGTGCCGAGTTGGGTGAAGAACCTGTGGCTGGACCGTTCCTCGGCCACGACACGTGGCGGAGAGTTTCCGAGCTCTGGGACCCACCTGACCCTGACGACATCGATGCTGCCATCGAGGTGGCAGCCACGCTCGCCGACTACGTCAGAACGATCGAACCTATTCGTCGTTCAGCCGTCCGTTGACCGCTCAGTGCCTGCGGGGAGCGGATCGAGACCTTACTACGGGCAGGCCTGGTCTATGGCTGCCGCGATTGATGTTTGGCGCATGATGAACTCCTGCACATCGCCGTTGTGGGCGGCCAACTCGTCGAACATCTCCTGCGGAACTGGGCCATCAACGGCGACGATCGCCGTGGCCAGCTCAGTCGCCTTGAGATAGAACTCGATTTCATCTGCCGGGTCTCCGAACGGCGGAATGTCGTGCCCGCCGAGTGGCTTGATGCCTTCGAGGAAGGCGGTCAGCCCTGGTCCGTCAAAGACAAGCGAGCCACTCTTGATCAGATCGACCGGACCCTGGCTCAGGAGTTGCGCAACGATCTGAATACTGAACAGCGGTGCCTGCGCCACGGGGTCGTTGATCACCGCACAGTCGATCAGCCCATCGAGGTCGTCGATCATGTCACCGTCACCGCCTGCTTGGTCGTCGGCAAGCAGCTCGGAAGAATCGGCCTGTGGAATGGTTTCCACGTTAGCGACGACATCAGCCGCACCGTAACCGGAGTCGTCTGGAGCAGGTCGATCGTTGCCGCCGCCCCCGCAGCCGACAGTGAACATCGTCAAGGCTGCAAGGGTGATAACGGCGCGTTTCATCTGGAGCACGTTACAACGCGACGAGAGTCGCGTTGATTGCAATCCGATGATCGCCGCCACCCGTGCGCTTGATTTCGTACATGGCGCGATCGGCGTCGTTTAACACCTGCTCGAAGCATCGTCCCTGTGACGCCACAGCCACTCCGATACTGGCTGAAACCTGAATGTCAATAGCACCGACTGCGATCGGCGTTCGGATCTGTTTGAGAACGCGTCGGGTCAGGCGCTGCAGTTCGGAGTTCTCGATCGGTTTGCCCCGGAGGACTATGACGAATTCGTCACCACCGAGACGCGCAACGAGGTCTTGCGGGCGAACGGCGCGTCGCAGACGGTCAGCGACTGTCGCCAAGACTTGGTCGCCGACGGCATGACCGTGCTGATCGTTCACACGCTTGAATCCATCGAGGTCAACGAAGATCAGCGCGCCGCCCTCCTTCGATTGCCGAAGGCGTTCGAACTCGTCATTGAGCCCGAATCGATTGGGGAGCTGTGTGAGCGGGTCATGACGGGCGGCGTGATCGAGCATTCGGTCGTTGTGCGACCGGAGGAGCACGATCGCGATCAATTCGCGAGCGCGTTCGATTCGTTGCAGCGGACCATTGGAAGGGTCGTGACTTATTGGCGTTCCGGCGACGAGGCGATATGCGGTCCGGAAGTCAGGTCCGACGACCTCGACCGTGAAGAGATCGAGATACTGGGCTTGCAGTACTCGTTTCCTGAGCCCCGGACTGAGTTCGTCGATGCTGAGTCTCGTGGGAGATGCGCCAGTGGCGCCAAGCGAGAGGGATTCGGCGACCTCGACCAGGACACAGGTCAACCTGTCAGTCACCCCTCCGCCGGCGCAGACGATGAGACGCGCAGGAGTCGTATCTGAGTACTCAATCAGGACTCCATCGACGTCCAACGGTGGGAGCACCGTCAAATCAACGATGTTGGACAAGAGACTGTCGATTGATGCGCCCTTGGCCACGCCGTCCAGCACGGACCCGAGCAGTTCCGAATCCTGCGCGGGGCGAGCGTGGTAGATCACGCCGCCGACGACCGGGTCAAACAGGCCTTCGGTGCCGGTAACTTCGAGCGGGACGATCGTCCCATGCTTGGTGATGATTCGGAAGTTGACCGCCGCCCATGCCGGGCCGCCGAGGCGAACCTCCGGATTCGACGTGTTGCCGAGACTGATGAACGCCTCCGCAACCCATCCCGCATCGTCGGGGTGGAGGTAGTCGAACACGTTGGCGCCGACGTCGTCGTCCAACGTCCAGCCGCCCAGTGCAGTCATCGCCCGGTTGACATAGACAATCACGCCGAATTCGCCGATTACGATGACGGGCGTCGGCAGGTGATCGAGTACTCGCCGATAGAACCGTGGGTCAGCGGGAAGTGATGGATGATGCTCGTCGTGCTCGATCGTCGACACGCGGTTCCTCGTGATCCGAATAAGAAGTGGCTGCCAGTTCCATCGGTTCAATTGTGATCCACTTGACACCATGTCGTTGAATACTGTGTTATCTCAACTGTTTCTTGACATACGGCCACGGACGGTGGCGAACGAAAATGCATTCATCTCGCTCAACGGCCAATCGATTGACCAGGTCGGTTTGCGTCGCACCAACTGAACGATCACCCCATCGATTGAAGGTCTCAATCGGGTCATTTGTGAGGTCGTAGAGTTCCCACTCATCGGGGAGCGGCGCAGTCCGGTACTCGGGGCCATCAGGGCGGTCGGCAGCGAGATGACGTTCACCGGGTTCTGACCATGTGTTCGGATCATCGAATGTCCGCACCAGTTTCCAGATCGCACCGTTGAGTCCGGCGACAATCGCTTCGAAGTTGGCACCGACGTTTGCCGGGACCGAGATGCGCATGTTGTCCGGTGGGTTGCTTGCGAGACCGAAGGAACGGGCAACGACCGATGCCCCTGAGTCGCCTTCCAAAATGTTGTCGCGTGTCATCAGATACACGGCGCGATTGAAATCTGGGACCGCGTCACCGTTCACGATCGGCATCAGGTTGTGACCCGGCAACGGATGAAACTCGCTGAACTGGCGCGCCAGGTGCTCGCCGATCAGATTGACATCGATTTCGGCGGCGCCGAGGAGTGTGGGAACGAGGTCGACATGTGAGGTGGGTGCGCCGAGAATTATTCGGGAGACCGTCGGCCGCGAACCGATCCGAGCAACGACGAACGGAACTCGCGTCGCCTCGTCGTACAGGTTGAACCATTTTTGGTGGAGGCCGCCGTGAGCACCCAACAGTTCGCCGTGATCGACGCTGCGCACGATCACGGCCTCGGTCGAACCTCCATCGGTCACTGCTCGGCGAACGCGATCGAGAGGCTGATCCACGATCGCGTGCAGCCTGTAGTACATCCTTCTGTACTCGTCGGCGTGTTCGTCGTACACGCCTTCGCCGATCGGCGCGTACCCGGTCGGATACGCGGCGCGGTAGGCCGCCTGGGCGGCTGGCTTGGTCGAGAGGTCTTCGGTGGCGGTCGGCGGTGGCGTAACGGCGGGCGTGTCGTGCTCGTCGTCGCCCAGTGGGTTGTTGCGTTGCCAGGCAGGAAACAGCACGATGTCATGTGGATTGACGAAGCTGGCAACAAGCAAGAACGGCTTGAGCGCGTCGACATCGCCAGCTCGGCGACGACCGTAGCGGTTGGCCAGCCACATGACGACTCGATCCGCAATCAGTGTGTCACGACGCAGGCCACTGTTGGCGAGGATTCCTCCATGCGGCTCGGGGCCGATCCAGCCGGAAAAGCCATACGCGTCAAGTTGATCGGCGTCGAGGTAGGTTCGTACCGCGACTGGGTCGACCTCCCCGGCGTCGTCATTGGTCGCCAGCGGTTTGCCTGTCGCGGGATCTGTCAGGTCGGCCTGCGAGAGGTGCCATTTGCCCTGGTAGTGGGTGTCGTACCCGGCCGCCCGGAACCAGTGACCAAGTGTCGGGACCTCACCGATGGGGAGCCATCGCATTGCGGAGTCGTCGGCGTCCTTGCCGAGCCCGTCGGTCTGTGTGACGCCGTGCACGTCTGGGTACTGGCCCGTGAACATCGTCGGCCGACTCGGGACGCACGCCAGCGAACCCGTGTAGTGGCGTTCGAAGCTGACGCCATGTTCGTCGAACCAACGCCGACCCGGGAGTGCGGTCGACCGCCAAACCTTCAGCTCGTCCGACTCATACGGCGGGATCGCCCGCTCCTGATCAGTCAGGATGACGACGATGTCCGGTCGTGTTTCAGTCACCGGAACCTCATCCGAGATGCTGGTGCAGGAACGCCGTCGCCCTCGGCCAGATCTCGTCATACAGTGCTTGATCCTGCGTACCGAGCGCGTTGTGGGGTGCCATGAAGGCGTGCCCGCTGCCCGGATAGACGGTCAGCGTGGCGTCTTTGCCGAGGCCCTGCAGCGTTGCTTCGAGCGCCTTGGCTGCGGCTGGCGGGAAGAAGTCGTCGTTCTCGGCCATGTGCCCCTGGATGGCGGCCGTGATCTGCGAATAGTCCGGCTGGTTGTCGCCCTGAGGGAACCCGTAGAACGGGACTGCCGCCTTGACCTTGTCGGGGCGCAGTGCCGCCAACACGAACGTGAGCAGCCCGCCCATACAGAAACCCATCACGCCGATGCCATCGCCCGTCGTCGAGTAGTGGTTCGAGACGTAGTCGACGGCACCACTCATGTCGCGCCCAGCCCGATCGGGTGGCATCGAGTTCATCAATGCGCCCGCCTTGTCCATCTCGGTGTGGCCGGCGAGTTCCCCGTGATACAGGTCAGGCGCGAGGGCGACGAAGCCTGCCTCGGCGAGTCGGTCGGCCATCTCTTTGATTCCGGAGTCGAGCCCCCACCACTCCTGTACGACGATTACTCCGGGCCCGTTCCCTGAGTCTGGAAGTGCCAGGTACCCCGACGCCGTGCTTCCGTTACTTGCAAACTCGACGGTTGTCCCCATAGGCGGAAACCATAGTCAGTTAGGACTCGGAAGGGTGTTCCGGAGGAGACGTCTCGTTGGTAACGATCATGCGCCGGGTCAGCAGATTCCCGGTCTTGCGCAGTGGCACCGTCGACATCTCGAATACGGCACCAACAATTTGGGCCGGGGCTCGGGTTGCCTCGAGTAAGCCTTTGCCGAGCGCACGACCTGCGCGACGGCCAGACGGACGTCGGACCCACCCGAGCGAGATGAACACGCCAAGCGAGCCGAATGCGATCACTCCCATGATGCTGGCGACGACGATCCAACCCCACGACTTGTCGAAGAGTGGGAGGTTGACAAAGTTCATCCCGAAGATGCCGGCGACCAACGACAACGGCAGCATGATCGCCGCATACACG
>JANMTV010000209.1:0-12509 GCA_031390905.1 Ilumatobacteraceae bacterium
GTGTCCTCTTAAGTTCCTATGCGTTCACTGTGCTCGGTGATGTCCAAACCGTCGCGCTCGGCAGTCTCACCCACCCGCAGGTTGATGAAAGAATGGATCAGCCACAGCAGCACCGCACTCATGAAAGCGCTGTAAAGCATCACTGCAACCACGCCTATCAACTGGATGGCGATGCAGCCCTCCACCCCAGCAATTGATTTGCTGGCCAAGAGCCCGGTCATCAGCGAGCCGACAATGCCGCCTATGCCGTGCACGCCAAACACGTCCAGTGAATCATCGGCGTTGAGCATGCGCTTCAGCCCAGTTGCTCCCCAGTAGCACACCAAACCAGCCACCGCACCAATCAAGAGCGCCGAGCGCGGCGTGACAAAGCCCGCCGCAGGCGTGATGGCCACCAGACCTGCCACCAGACCAGAGCACAAACCCAAGAGTGAAGGCCGCTTGCGCACTACCCACTCACCCAGCATCCAAGACATCGCACCGGCAGCCGCTGCGATATGCGTCACTGCCATCGCCAACCCAGCGCGACCATCGGAGGCCACCGCCGAGCCCGCATTGAAACCAAACCAGCCAACCCACAGCAGGCCCGCACCCGCCATGGTCAGCCCCAGGTTGAAGGGCTCAAACGGCTCGCGCCCGTAGCCAATGCGAGGCCCCAAAAAGTAGGCACAGACCAAACCCGTCACCCCAGCGTTGATGTGCACCACCGAGCCACCGGCAAAGTCCAGCACCCCCATGCTGGCCAGCCAGCCGCCCGGCTCCCAGACCCAATGGGCGATGGGCGCATACACCAGCACCGACCACAGCGCTATGAACCACAACATCGCTGAAAAGCGCATGCGCTCCACGAACGCACCCACAATCAGCGCCGGCGTGATGATGGCAAAGGTGAGCTGGAACATCGCATACACCGATTCAGGCACGTTGGGTGCGATGTGGCTCACTGCCAGCTTGCCTGCCTCCTTCATGTAATCCAGCCCTTGAAACCAGAGCCGGTCGCTCCCGCCCATCCAGGGGTTGTTGGGGGTGAAAGCGATGGAATAACCCACCGCAAACCACAGCAGGCTGACCAGCGCGGCGATCGCCACCACGCAGGCCATGGCGTTGATGACACTCTTTTTGCGCACCATGCCGCCATAAAACAAGGCTATGCCGGGCAGCGTCATCAACAGCACCAGCGCTGTGGACGTCATCATCCAGGCGGTGTCGGCTGTCGAGATGCCGGAAGACAAGGTGACCGAAGCACTTCGCTTCGCCGCCGAGCCGCTCTCGCTGTCCGAGCCATTGCGCGAAGACGGCGACGCCGAACTCGGCGATGTTGTCGAGGACCGTTCGGCCGAGTCACCGTTCGAGGTCGCCGCCACAGCGCTACTGCCAGATGAGATCGGTCGCCTACTCGCCCCACTCGACGAGCGCGAGCGTGAAATCCTCAAACTGCGCTTCGGGCTCGATCGTGGTGAGCCACGCACGTTGGAGGAGGTCGGTGAACACTTCAACCTGACCCGGGAGCGAATTCGCCAGATCGAAGCTCGGGCAATGTCGAAGCTGCGCCACCCGTCGAGCGACACTGGTGCCCGCGACCTGCTCGCCGTCTAAACAGCGTTGACAACCCGACGAGTCACGACGCCGAATGGTGTCGAGTGGAAGGTACGTCGACGCTGGATCCCTCACCGCGAAGGCAAGGGGATCGTCGAACGATTCCGGACGCATCGCCAAAGACGAAAAGAGAACGATGGTGGCGCGGAGGCGCTCGCCGACCTTGGAGACCTTGACTTCGGATTCGAGGGTTTGGCAATCGCGATCGGTTTGTTCGCACTCATTCTGCTTCTTCTGCTGTTTGGCTGGCCGCTCGTCCTGATCGGCGTCGATCTGATTTGGTTGCTCGGAGCGGGCGCTCTCGGTCTGCTCGGACGTGTGCTGCTCGGACGACCATGGCGAGTGGAGGCGGTGTCGGCGGTGGAACGGCGCGGATGGAATGTCCAAGGGTTTCGTTCAGCCGGGCGATCTCGCGATGATCTCGCGGCGCAGCTGTCCGCCGGCATCAACCCAGCGGGTTCGGATTGAGGTCAGCTGGCAAACTGACACGATGACGTTCGAGATTCGCGCCGCTAGCAGGGCCGACGCCGATGGAATCGCTGATGTTCAAGTCGCCTCGTGGCGGGCCGGATACGCGCACGTATTCCCGAAGTCGGTGCTCTACGCCGATGATTTCGACGCATCGCGACGATCGTTTTGGAACCTGTGGCGATTCGCTCCGGGACACCGGATTACGGTCGCGACTCGTCTGATCGGCGACGGCGAGCAGGTCGTCGGGTTCTCGTCGTACGGTCCGGAACGCGAACGCGCTCGCGGCTTCACCGGTCGCGGCGAGGTGTGGGCGTTCTACCTCGACCCTGACGTATGGGGAAGCGGGCTCGCCGATCAACTCCTCACACATGTCGAAACTCGCCTGAAGGCAGAAGGTTTCGACACGTCGGTGTTGTGGGTGCTCGACGACAATCCGCGTGCCAGACGGTTCTACAAGCGACACGGATGGACGGCGACCGGAATCGACGCCGACTTCGACGACTACTGCGAGGTCAAAGTTGCCGAAGTCGAGTACCGCAAGGAGCTGACATGACGATCGAAATTCGACCGACGAAACCCGAGGAGTACAGGGCGGCCGCGGACGCCTTTCTCGCGGCGTTGCTGACACCAGCAGTGACCGACGAGCAATGGGAGCAACAGCGCGACAGTTGGGACGAATGCTCATCGATTTCGGCATGGGACGATCAGCTGTGTGTTGGGCACGCCGCCCAGTTCCCGGTCGAGACGACCGTGCCTGGCGGGGCACGATTGACGACGGGTGCCGTCAGCCGTGTCGGTGTCGTGAGCACGCATCGTCGTCAAGGTGTCGCCACCGGATTGATGGAGGCGCTCGTACGCGATGCATCCGATCGCGGGTTTGCGATGATGAGCTTGCGAGCAAGCGAAGCCTTGATCTACCAGCGATACGGCTTTGGCATTGCCGGCGAGTTTTGCTCGGTCGAGATCAAACCTGCGGGTGCGCACCCGGTCGCCGGTGCCGTCCCCGCTGGATCATTTCGAACCGTTCCAGCAAGCGACCTGCTCGACGTCATCCCGCCCTTGTACGAGCGAGTCGCTCATCGCCGACCGGGTGTGATCACACGACCAACGTCGTGGTGGCATCGCTACCTCAGCGATGCAATCGATCAATCGAAGGCATCGTTCGCCGTTGTCCATATCGATCCGAGTGGCGAGGCCGACGGTTACGTGCATTACGACGTCGAATGGAACGAGAACATCAGCGACGGTTCGACCGGCGTCGGCGAGATTCACGACATATGGGGAGCAACCGACGGGGTTGAACTGGCGCTCTGGGAATTCGTGCTCTCGGTCGACCTGGTCCTCACGTGGAAGGCAAGCGAGCGACCGTCCGACGATCTGCTCCGGCGTGCGATCCGCAACCCTCGCGCATACGCATACAAGGCGATCGACGACGAGCAGTGGCTCAGACTGATCGACATCGAGTCGGCTCTGCGGGTACGGCGCTACAACCCCACTGATCGGGCCGTCACGATCCGGGTCAGCGATTCGATCCTCGCGCACAACAACGGCACGTGGAGAATCGATGCCGGCGGAGCGTCGATGACTGACGTCGAACCGGATCTGATCACCGACATCGCAGGAGTGTCGGCGGCGTATCTCGGCGGCACCGGTTGGTGGGCGCTCGCTGCCACCGGTGCGGTGGAGTCACGACGGGCGGAGGCTGCCTACGATGCCGACCTCCTGTTCGCCAGCCGCCCGCTCCCGTTCTGCGGCAGCTTCTTCTAGTCGTTTTCGGCGATCGAGATCAGCGCATCGACTGCCACGAAACCATTGATGTCGATCGAGTCGAGCCACCCGGAACAGCGCTCGACCAGCAGGGCGGCAGATCGCTGCGGCCGACCTTGAGGATCACGAGTGCAGCCACCTGGCACAGGATCAGCAGTACTGGCGCACCGTTGGTGTTGGGTTGATCGCCGCGCCGCCGCCTGGATGGATCTCGAAATGGAGATGATTGGCAGTGGTGTTCCCGGTTGCTCCGACGTAGCCGATCACTTCTCCTGCGGCGACGCTGCGTGCGCCACCCTCCCACGCCGACAGGTGGGCGTAGTAGTACTTGTTGCCGTCGTCGCCGGTCAACCAGACCACGTTGCCACCAAGCGCATTGGTTTTCATGGTGACAGTGCCGCCAACGACGGCGACGAGTGGTGTTCCGAACGGGCTCATCATGTCGACACCCTGATGTGAGCGACCACCGGAACGAGGTGCACCCCAGGTGTCGCCGAACGCATTCGGGCCGGCGACCGGGCAGACCCATGACCCATCCAGAACGACCGGGGCGGCCGCAGGCGCAAGAGCTGGAGGCGGTGCGGGATCAGGAACGGGACCGGGAGCCGGAGGCGGTGCCGCGGCCGGAGCCGGAGCCGGAGCGGCGGCCGGCGTCGGCTGTGAGGATTCGCCCGTCGGCTGTACCGCGATCACGGCTGAGGGCGCAGCGTTGGCCTGCAGTTGGGTTGCGGCTTGCGCCTCTCGCTCGGCTGCCGCCTCTGCCTCCTGCTGGCGCAGTTCGGCCAATTGCGCCTCATAGGCACGCTTGACCTCTTGATCCTTGAGATTCTCTCGAAGCGCAGCGAGCTCAGCCAGTTGCCGATCGAGGTCCGCCGAACTCGATGCGAGTTGTTCAAGGGTGGCCGCGTTCTCCTCGCTCAACCCGTCGAGCCGCGCCTGTTTCTCCTCGAGATCGCGACGCACGGCATCAACAGTGTCGAGTTCGACCTCGCCCTGATCCAGCGTGAGGCCGCGCAGCACGTTGATCTTGAGCATCGCCGACTCATCGCTCACATCGCCGAACAGGAGGATCATCGAGTTACCCGCGCGACCGGTGAATCGATCAATCGCGATCCTGGTCAGAACTGCCTGAAGTTTGGCGTACTCGGCCGAGATCGCATCGACCTTCACCTGGGCGGCGTGTATTTCCGTGACGAGAAAGTCGGCGCGGTGCTCGGCCTCGGCCCAGCGTTGAGCGGTGACGTCTGCTTGTGCCTGCACACGGAGTATCTCGGCCGCAACCTGCTCGGAGGTCAGGCCGGAGTTGGTCGCATCGACGACACGGACGGTAAGCAGCGGCACCACGAGCGTCAACGCCAAGACAACCGAAACCCGACGACGGCGAGTCGACCGCGGACCGTCGAAATGTTTCAGTTCCATGACGAAACCACGATAGCTGCTCCATGGCGCCGCCAGGGTGCAAGCTCGAGCTGGTCACTGCCCCGCGCTTCCATACGTCCGGTGGGTCCACCGGGCGACAAGCCAGTTGTCACCCCATCGTCTTGGCTCCGTCAATGCTTTCTCGGATGATGTCAGCGTGTCCAGCGTGCTGGGAGGTTTCGGCGATGATGTGTAGCAGTACCCGACGAGCCGACCAGGTCGCTCCCGGCTCGAACCACGGAGCTTCAGGGAGTGGATGTGCGCCGTTCAGATCGTCGAGCGACTCCATAACGTCGGTGGTGTACTGGGCGACGCGTTCGTACGCATCGAGTAGGCAACTGAGGGTCTCGGTGCCGACCATCCGAAACCCGTCGGACCAATCGCCCGCCAGTTCGCCTGCAGTTTGCATACCATCGGCACCTCCGACAATGAACGCCGTCCAGGCTTGCTCAGTCAGCGAGACATGCTTGATCAGTCCACCGAGACTCAAGGCGCTGGCGGTCGGGGTGAGCGCGGCTTGGGCGTCGGTGAGGCCGTTGACGGTGCACCGGAGGAATCCTCGATGAATCGCCAGGGTTTGGAGGAGGTCGGCGTGTTCGACCGACCTTGTCGTTGTCGGGCGGGCTTGACGTGAGACGTCGAGGGCTTCGCTGTTCATGAGTTCGCTCCTTGGCAGTTGGGACACGTCGACCCTACGATTGGTTGCGGCCAAGTTCTGACCGCAGTATCGACGAATGTTGGGAACATGAACGATCCGACTTGGCGTGCACTCAGATTGCTGTCGCTCTTGCAGACGCACCGGTTCTGGTCGGGCGCAGAGTTGATCAGCCACCTTGGGGTCAGTGCCAGAACCGTGCGACGCGATGTGGATCGACTCCGTGGTCTCGGATATCCGGTCGACGCGACCACTGGTGTCGCTGGCGGATATCGCCTCGCAAAGGGGGCTTCGCTGCCCCCGCTCCTACTCGACGACGACGAGGCCGTTGCTGTTGCGATCGGGCTTCGCGCCGCTGCCGGCGCGGCGATCCACGGGATCGAAGACACCTCGCTACGAGCGCTCGCCAAGCTGGAACAGGTGCTTCCGGATCGGTTGCGTCGGCGGGTCAACGCAATCCACTCCAACGTCTCGACCCTGCGATGGAACACCATCGGACCCGTCGTCGATTCAGAATCCCTGGCCATCTTGGCGCAGGCCTGCCGCGATCGCGAACAGGTTCGTTTCGACTACCAAGCCCGCCAAGGAGACCAGTCACATCGACTCGTCGAATCCCACCAACTCGTGTCTGCCGGGCGGCGCTGGTACCTCGTCGCCTTCGACGTTCGTCGCCACGACTGGAGAACGTTTCGCGTCGACCGTCTGTCAAACACCACGTTGGCCGGTGTTCGTTTTGCGGAACGGCAACTGCCCGCCGCCAGCTTCGCTGATTTCGTTGCGCAGTCGATCAGTTCCCGTGCCACTCGGCTCGAAGCGACCGTCATCGCCCAATGTTCGGCGAGCGCCCTCGAGCACTTCGTGAACTACCACGAGGCGACGATCGTCGCCATCGATGAGACCCGTACGACGCTCACGGTACGCGCCGAATCGGCGGATTGGCTCGCCGCGATGTTGGCGACTTTGGCCAGCATCGCCGAGATCGAGATACACGGCCCGCCCGAAATCATCGCCCGCGTTCGTCAACTCGTCAGCCGGCTCGACCAGGCCATCGCGATCAGATGAGGACGATGCCGCACGCCGCCATGACGCCGACAGCTGGGGCCGCACAATCGTCAACTCGGTCGGTCATCAGACGTCGGGCCCGGCATCGCGAATCCGCTCCACGTCGACCATAGCGTCGCGAAGTTGGTTCAACCATTCGTCGGCGTGCTGACCGACGAGACGAACGCACCACGCCACCGCCTCGGCGCGCGACCGAGCGATGTTCGCAGCGACGAGCGTGTCGAGGACCTGTCGCTCGGGTTGACGGAGCCGCGTCATGACAGGAACCGCGACATGGCTGAAGAGTTCGGTACGACCCTCCACCGAGACAGCCCATGCGACCTTGCGCTCAAAGCGGTGTTCGGCCTCACGGGCGATCGACATGCGCTGGTCGCGGCTGGCCTCCCGGAAGCCGGCAATGCGCCCAAGGCCTGCCTCGGCCGCGTCAAGATCGGTGGCATCGCCAGCGAGTGTGGGCACTGCCAGCGAGAGTGTCACGGTGATCTCGTCGCGATCGACATCGATCGACGGTTGGCCTGCGGCGGTCCACTCACCGGGCAGCCGCCCAGTGAACCACGAACGGATTGCGGAACTGCTGTGATAGTCCATGGCATCGACTGTAGTTGAGCTGATTACATAATTACAACGTAAATTGTCTTGGGCGACCGCCGTGGGTCGCGCCGCTCGAACACACCACCGGGAACACGTACTGCTCACGGCCCGCAACCGTCCGTTGTCAGGGCCGTGAGCAGTCACGACACGGAGGTGGACGGGAATCCGTTTTCTACCGCGTATGCCCAGGTAGATCGATCGCGGACGCACCATCGATTCGCTTTGAGACTTTCACTGAGACTTGTCGGCTCGAAAGATGCACTCCGCTCCTGGTCGGCGAACAAGGTCCTTGTCGGTGGCTATCAGGCACTTGCGCAGGACGACCATCTACCACTGCCCGCTGATGCACTCGACCGCTGATAGTGATCGATGCCCGCAGTTCGAGATCGTGGCACATCGGCACTTCGTTCGCAGGGCCTGTCAGCGCTCCTCGCTGTCAGTCGTTGCAGGCCTCGATTCGGATCATGGCGCGATTTACAGCTGCAACGTCCGCGGCAGTGATCGTGTGCCCGGCGCGAATCCGCAGTCCGACATCGCGGGACTTCGTGCCAGTTTCGAACTGCCGGCGCAGTCGTTCTGCGACTGCTGATGGGTCGTCGACCAGAACTCCGCGCACGGATCGGCGTCTGCCGCGGTGGTGGGGGGTCGCCGGGCTGCCGCCCGAGAAGTTGGCTCTCCATGTTGCGGGGGTAAAGACGACGAGGTCTCCGGGCTCGCCGTGGAGCCCAATCGGGATCCGGTAGTGGCGTCCACTGCGCCGCCCCTCGAACTCCAGCAGGGCGAAGCGGCCAGCCCGAGGTCGACGATTCAGGCCTGGTTGGTCCAATCGAATTCGTAGTAGATCCAGTTGCTGTTCTCGAACGACAGGCTGATTCCCTCGGCTTCGACGTTGAAGCTTCCTTGGCCGCAGTCGCCCTTTTTCCAGATGAACCCCTGGTCGAGGACGATCGATACGCCGTGTGGTTCGTCGGTGACAGGGTTCTTCAAGGTCGTCCCTTTCGCTTCGCCCACCCCGGGGATCGAGAAGCCGCTGTTGATGCCATCGTCGGTGATGTTGACCGCTGCTCGCACGACCCCCGCCACTTCGTAGGTTGTGCCGAGGATCTCCCAAGGCATGCCGCCGAGCTCACCGGTGAAGATCTGGGCCATCGCCCCAAGCTGCTCGTCGGAGACCTCGGGTGGCACGACGAAGATCGCCTTGCCGCCGCCGTCGTGGATGGCCTTCGGCCAGTCGATGATGGCGACGGCGTCGATCCCGGAGAGGTCGAGTTCGCCGCAGTGCCCCTCGCTGATCCGGGTGGCGACGGCGGCCTTGCAGCTGCCGTCGGCGGAGGTGGGGAAACCGGAAAAATTGCACGTACAGCCAGGCTGGCAGTTGCAGAACTCGTAACCCTTGCCCTTCAGTCTCCACTCGGTTCTGGTCTCGGTGATACTCATCGGGGTTCCTTTCATGTCAGGTGAATGATCGATTGCGGATGCAGAAGGAGCCCTGCGCCGAGGACAGCGAAGGCGACCGCTCCGAACCTGGCCAGGCGCTCACCCCATGCGGCGTTCTTCTCCAAGAAGATGAGCCCGGCGAGGACGGCCATCCAAACCACGTTCATTGTGCCCATCGCCACGAGAACTGCCATCAGCGCCCAGCAGCAGCCCACGCAGAACAAACCGTGGGCTGCCCCCATTCTGAACGCACCGCGCCGCCGCCTGGCGTTCCCGCCGTGCTCCATGAAAAACGATAACGGCGAGCGGCAATGCCGGAGACAGACCGACTTCAGAGGCGTGAGCTGCCAAGCGGCTGCCGCCAGCAGCACGACCGCGGCCAGTCGCCCGGCCCAGCTGGCGCCGTCGGCGAGCGGCTCGTCGAGCACTCGCCAAACGAAGTAGACCGGAACGCCAAGTACGCCCCAAACGACGAGATACGCAGCGACGAAGAACGGCAGCGGTGCCACCCGGCCACGCGCGGCGGCCAGCGCATACAACCGCACCACGGGTGAGATCGCCGGAAACATCATGGCCGCCATCATCGCCAGCCAAGCAACAACGAGCGCCACGAACGAGACCGAGTGCCCAGCCATCTCCATCGCACCCATCCCGGCCATCGAGCCCATACCGCCTGGGGCCATCTCGCTCATCTCGCCCGCCATCCGCACGCTCCACCACCACCCTGCAGCAGCGAGAACCAACAACACGGCGGGAATGCCGAGGCGCGCCCACCATGTCTTCAGCCCCCCACCGACCGCGACATGGGTGGTGTCCAAAGCCACTGGCAAGCCCCTCTCGTCGTCTAGAAACGTACCACTCTTGCTACCACCTCGGAAAGAAGCTTTGGAGCGTCAGCGTGGGAGCATCCTGGCGCAGATTTTTCCGCCGGCAAACCGAGCGAACGCGGCCTGGTACGAGAGTCGTGAAGCAGGTAAATTGCCAGCAATGGAGATCCTCTACATTTCGTCGAGCGGCCCATCGGACGCAACCCGGGCCTCGATTCCGTGGCATCTCGCCGTCAACGGCTCGATCGAATCGAACCAGACCGCCCGTCTGGTCCTGGTCGGCGACGCAGCGGAGATACTGCGTTCCGACGTGCGCGCCGGAGTAGAAGGGGTCGGGTTACCGCCACTGCGCGACCTCGTCGCGAAAGCGGTCGAACGATCCGTTCTCGTCCACGCTTGAAAGGGTTGCGCCGTTGCCCGTGGGGCAACCGACGAGGACCTCGCCTCGCTGAACGGCACGTGGGCGACTCCGCCCGACGTCGCCGCACTCATCGCCAACGCTGACCGAGTCGTCACTTTCTAGTACCAGCGGGCTGCGGGGCCTCGCGGACGAACGCAAGCCCACGACCCCCACGCGATCCCCTGCGACGTGTGTTGCATTTCCACGTTGCACGTGTCGGACTCGTTGGATGTCATCGGGTCAGGATGCGACTTGTCGGCTCGAAAGAAGCACCCGCACGAGGGTCGGGAGGCCGCTTCCAACTCGCCCACCGCCTGTGTTCAGACGCGGCGGCCACTCCGGCCTGTGGTTCAGTCGAATCGCGTCGTCAGCGCGCGGTGCGCGTCGAGCTGGCACAGTACTTCGTCCTGGTCGCCGGTGACCCCGATGACGACCTCGTGGGCGCCAGAGTCGCTGACCACCTCCAACAGCTGGGCTTGCGCACGAATTGTTGAGATACGTTGAGACTTACGCTCTCCAACTATGCAGGAATCGCTGCGGCGCACATTGCGAATACCTGCGGGTTCGTTCATGACGTCGGGGCTCACAACATCCGCCACCAGGTGTGATACATCGAACCCTGGACCGCAAGACCGCAGCTCACAGGGGCTGCAGCCCAGGGTTCGATTGACACGGAGGTGGACGGGAATCGAACCCGAATCTTGGGGTGTCGCCCTGTGTTACCTCGTGCCGACTTGTGTCAATACATGCAGGTCAGGAGGCATATTCGCGCCGCGACCAATCCGGCTGATGTTGTGTGATATCGCCCTGTTGTGAGAAATCCGTGACCAATCCGTGACCAACAGGATGTTGGCGGTAGCAATCAGAGTTGCCGGCTGACGGCCAAACTTGCCATTCTGATCAACACTCTCCGTGGCTGCGCAGCGCCGCTCCATACTTGGTCTCGGCGGTCACCAGAAACTGCCCATTGGCGGCCAGAAGATCCTCCGGAGCGCACGTGTACCGCTGGACCCAACACGAATCGCAACGCCGAACTGCATTCCCGGCCAGCCGACTCGGCGACTCGCTCACTCGTAATCGCGGGCCGGAACGCTCCGACTCACGCCGAAGAACCGGCGATAGAGGACGCGCGGCCTTGCTGGATTCGGCGTGGTTATCGGGCGACGCGCCGCTGCGGCAATCGGGCTTTCGCCGGGAGTTCAGCCGCTGGTAACGAATGCGACAACGGCGTACGCCGCGTGGCGGTCGTAGTTCTGTCGCCGGCGGTCGTAGACGGTGGTGGTTCGTGGGTCGGCGTGGCGGGCGGCGATCTGGACGTCGCGGAGCGGGACGCCGGCGTCGAGGGCAGCCATGATGAACGCTGCTCGAAGCATATGTGGGTGGATGCGCTCGAGCCCGGCTTTGTTGCCGACCGAGCGGACCCACCGGTAGGCGGTGCGGACGTCGAGTCGGCAGCCGTCGTGACGCAGCAGGATCGGTCCTTCGGCGCGTTCGCCGATCGCGAGATCCAAAGTGCGAGCGGTGCGGGGGACGAGTGGGACGCCGGCGGGCTTGTTGCCTTTGCCGATGATCTGCAGGGTTCGATGGCCGCGTTCGAATCCGAGGTTCTCGACGTTCGCGCCACACGCTTCGCTGACTCTCAGCCCGTTCAGGCCGAGCAGCACGGCGAGCGCGGCGTGCATTGGTGAGGTGCGTTCCGCGGTGTAGAGGAACGAGGCAAGCTCACCGCGGTCCATGCCGCGCTGGGCGCTCGGGTGGACTCGTGGACGCCGCACGTACTGGGCAGGGTTGGACGGGATACGGCCGTCGATGTGGGCGAAGCGGTAATAGCCGCAGACGGTCGACAAGCGCCGGTCGATGGTCGACGCGGCGAGGCCGCGCTCGTCCATCCACGACCGGTACAACTCGATGTGGGTTCGAGACGCGGCGAGCGGGGCAAGCCCGACGTCGGCTGCCCACTGGACGAACTGGCCTAGGTCGGTGCGATAGGACTCCAACGTCCGCCCGCTGTAGCGCACCAGGAACGCGGCCGCAGCCAGCTGTGCTTGGTCGAGCAGTGGCAGCTCGGCACGCAGCACCAGCGGCGTGGTAGGGGATGACTCGAAAACGGACATGATCAACCTCCATTTGAACGGTGAACACCCAGCCAAGCACTCGCCCCGTCATCGATGACGGCGCGCCGAGCGCGCGGCGTCGGGTCAGCGTGGCCGGTAGACGTGGCGGCGATGCGCAACCCGGTGCACCAAAATGGTGCGTCCGTCCTCGTCGATCTCATAGACGATCC
>JANMTV010000238.1:0-1355 GCA_031390905.1 Ilumatobacteraceae bacterium
CCCCGGGAGGAACTGCGCTTGTTTGGAACTGCCGCTCGCGTGGCCGGATTCGAGATGCTTGCCGACGTCACCGCGGTCGATTGGCTCGATCGACATGAGCTGCGCTTCGATGTCGTCGTCAATCTGCTCTCCATGCAGCATCTGCTCCGGCTCAGGGTGATCGTCGGGGCTCCGGGCGACGATCCGTCGGTGCCGTCACTAGTCCCGGTGTGGCCCGGCGCCAACTTCCCGGAACGTGAGGTCTACGACCTCTTCGGCATCGAGTTTTCCGATCACCCGGACCTGACCCGAATCCTCATGCCCGACGACTGGGAGGGACACCCCCTCCGCAAAGACTTCGAGGTCGGAGCCGTCCCGGTTCAGTTCAAGGCCTCGCACAAGGTGACTTGATGACAACCAGCGAAACCGATGAGAGATCTTCCAAGGACGCTGCCAAGAAGGACTCCGACAGCGAGACGATGCGGGAAGCACTCGACCTCTGGATCTCCGGCACCGAGGAGCCGGATGACGTCGAGTTGTGGGACATCTCGTCGACCGATGAAGGTGCCCAGGAAATGCGTGAGGAGGAGGACGCCCCCAGGCTGAGGGAACAGCGCGGCGTTGTCGTCGAGGATGACTACACCTTCGACGAGGAACTGCCCGACGACGAACGCATGATCGTCAACATGGGACCCCAGCATCCCTCCACCCACGGCGTGCTCCGGCTTCAGATCGAGCTCGAAGGGGAGATGATTCGCCGGACCAAGCCGATCGTCGGATACCTCCATACCGGGATGGAGAAGACCGGCGAGGGCCTCACCTTCATGCAGGGCCCGACCAATGTCACCCGCATGGACTATCTGGCCCCCCTTCACAACGAACTCGCCTACTCGCTGGCCGTGGAGCGGCTTCTCGGGGTCGAGGTTCCGCCGCGGGGCCAGGCCATTCGAATCCTGATGACCGAGCTCAACCGGATCTCGTCGCACCTGGTGGCGATGGCAACCAACGGGATGGACATCGGGGCATTGTCGATCTTCACCTACGGATTCCGTGAACGCGAGCAGATCCTGGCCTTCTTCGAGAAGGTCACCGGCCTTCGCCTCAACCACAACTACATCCGGCCCGGGGGAGTGGCGGCCGAACTGCCGCCGGGATGGCGGGCCGACGTCGCCACCATCTGCGAGACCATTCCCGCTCGCCTTGCCGACTACGACGACATGCTGAAGGAAAACCCGATCTGGACGGGCCGGACCAGGGGGATCGGCGTCATAACCCGGGAAGAGTGTGTCGCGTACAGCATCACCGGACCCACCCTGCGCTCGACCGGCGTCTCCTGGGATATCCGCAAGGCCTTCCCATACTCGGGGATCGAGAAG
>JANMTV010000326.1:0-5948 GCA_031390905.1 Ilumatobacteraceae bacterium
AGGTGGCGTTCGGCCCGACGAACACGTCGTCGTGAAGGCGGATGCCGTCCCAGAGCTGGACGCCGGACTTGATCGTGACGCGGTCACCGACGATGACATCGTTCTCGATGAACACATGGTCACAGACGTTGCAGTCTCTCCCGATGACTGCGTCGGGAAGAATGTGGGCGAATGCCCAGACCCGCGTCCCCGCTCCGATGGCGTGCGCTTCACAGATCGCCGCCGGATGGGCGAAAAACAGAGGATCACTGTTCATGTCGAGCGTCATTGTCGGGGATCGACGCTGCCATGACCCCCTGTCCTTCGCCCGAGCGCTCGAACACAGCGTGGCTCGCGACTAGCTCGAGGGGTCGAGCCTTGCCGTTCTCGTAGGCCCGCCAGACGTACGAACCGACGACGCCAAGCCCAACGAGGATCGCCGACGCCGAGGCGAGGATGGCGAGCATCAGCGGCGTGTAGCCGGGTTGGTCGATCGCACCAAGTACCCATGCGCCGAGAACAAGCGACGCGCCGATGACCGAACCGATGAGACCGATCGCACCCACTACCTGGAGCAGGACGATGGGCAGGTCCGTGAACGCATAGACGCTATCGAACAGGTACCGCATCTTGCGGCGTGTCGTCCAGCCGCTTTCGCCGTCGTCCCGAGCGACTCGATCGTACGGGACGAATGCTCGCCGGTAGCCGATCCAGAAGAGGAGGCCGACCAGGCTCGTGTGGGTTTCAGGAAACGACACGACTCGCCGAGCAACCACGCTGGTGCAGCCAAAGATGTCGACCCCGCCGATCGGAATGTCGGAGTTCACGAACCGGCGATAGAGCCGCCAATACGTTCGGGAGCTCCAGGAGGAGTCGGCCCGCGTAGCCCGTGCACCGAAAGCGATGTCGCAGTCGCCTCGCTGTAGGAGTTGGAAGAACCTCTCGACCACCTCCAGGGGCTCCTGCAGATCGGCGGCCATCACGGCCACGAAGTCGCCGCGCGCGACTCGCATCCCCGCCCGGATCGCAGAGAACGACCCAAAGTTCCGCGATAGCTCGAGCACCTGCGCCTGAAGCCGACCGTCCGCGAGCTGCCGATTCAGAACATCCATCGATGCGTCGGGAGAGCCGTCAATGACGAAGACGGCCTCAAGCGCTCCGTCAAGTCGTGCGGCCAGCTCGACGAGACGCTCCACGACGCGCCCGAGAGACGCCTCATTCCTGAACACGGGGACGACGACGGAGAATCGTGCAGTCGGCATTGAGGTCATCGCCGGCTGGCCGATGCGAGTGCGTCTGTCACGCGATCCACCTCGAAGGCCGTCATCTCCGGAAAGCACGGTACCGAGAGGACCTCTTCGGCCGCCCGATCGGTGACGGCAAGATCAGTCAAGCGCGCGGGCCTCGGCAGTGCGTTCTGACGATGATCGGGAACGGGGTAGTGGACCGCTGTCGCGACTCCTGCGTCCTTGAGGCTAGCGGCGAGCGCGGAGCGGCGGTCACTCCGGACGACGGCCAGGTGGGCGACATGGTCCGGCGTCTCGCCCGTCACGACCTGGATCTGCGATCCGGCGAGGGCCTCCCGGTAGCGAGCGGCGATAGCTCGGCGCTGCTTCGTCAGCTTGTCGACCTTGGGCAACCCGATACGCAGGATCGCTGCCTGCAACTCGTCCATTCGCGTGTTCCAGCCACGCTCTCGGTCGATTCGATACTTGTCTGTCCAGCCGTACTGGCGGAGCTGGCGGACGGCCGCGGCCAGGCGGCTGTCGTCCGTGATGACGGCCCCGGCGTCCCCGGCAGCGCCGAGGTTCTTGGTCGGGTAGAAGCTCATCGCCGCGATGTCGCCGACGCTGCCCACACGTCGACCGACGTCACCCGCGCCGATGGATTGGGCGCAGTCCTCGATCACCGCGATCCCCAAGGGCCGACACGTGTCGACGATTGCCTGTGTGTCCGCGACATTGCCGAAGAGGTGGGTGACGACGACTGCCCTCGTGCGGTCTCCGAGGACAGCCTCGATGGTCTCCTTGGTCAGGAGCAGTGTTCGCGGATCCACGTCCGCATAGACAAGGTTGCAGCCGATGTTGGCGGCTGCGACGGCCGCGTATCCGCCGGCGTTGGCGGCCATCACGACCTCCGATTCCGGCACGCAGCCAGCCGCGAGAAAGGCGACCCTCAACGCATCGGTGCCGCTTGCCAGTCCGACGGCATGCTTCACGCCCATAAAGGCGGCAAGTTCCGCCTCGAACGCCTCCGTTTCGGGCCCAAGCACGTACCACCCGCTCGACAGGACCCGATTGACGGCTTCCCTCACTTCAGGTGCCTTGGCAACCCAGGCCCGCGAGAGATCATTGAGCGGGACCAATGGCCACGTGTTGTTCAACAGATTGGGCTCCCGTTCCTCCGGCCTCGACCCAGCCTAACGCACAGGTGCGGACCTCGGCGGTCAGATGACGTGCGACGATTGGCGCGATGCAGGACACGAGGCCGACACGAGGCGAATCGACCGAATGAGGGGCGTCGAGATCGGGCAGCGTCTTGCGTCGGGCGCCCCTCTCTACCCGGGCCTGATCGGGGCGGCAGCGGTCCTCGCGATCTTCGTCGACTCTAACGCTGCGGCGGAGGTTCTTGGACGGCCCCTGCTCATCGCGATCCTGGGTCTCGTCGTTCTTCAGGTGGCCGCCGGGAGCCTCCTCAGGAGCCGCCACCTGGGTGCGGTGGTGTCCGCCCTGTCCCTTGTCACGCTGGTGGTCCCGCTCGCGGCCCTTGGGACGCTCGCCGTGTTGACCGCCTACCTCATGCGTAGGCTCTATCGGCGCCAGACCCTCAGACACCTGCCGGTCCATCGCTTGACGAGGCCGCTGAACGCACCTGGCCTTGGTGTTCCTCCTGCTCGGAGTCAGCCGCGCGATTTCTTCGGGCGCCCTGTCCTTGAACGGCGGGCCCGGCCCAAGTGCTCAGTCGGGCCCGGGGCCGGACATCTACCTCCTGCTGTTCGATGCGTATCCCCGCGCGGACACGCTTCGTACGGACTTTCAATGGGACAATGCCCAGTTCATCGAACGAATGGCAACGATCGGCTTCGAGACTGCGTCGGCAAGTCACTCGAACTACAACGCGACGGCGCTCACGCTCGCCACGATGTTCAACATGGCGCAGGTCCAGGATCTCGTGGTTGACCCGCCGGATAGCCCGGCCGCGCAGTTTCGACTGGCGAGCGAGTTACTCAATCAGGGCCGAGGTCTCGACGTCCTGCGAAGCCACGGCTACGAGATCGTGACCATTCCCTCGCCGGTCAGCAACGTGACGCTCTACTCGGCCGACCGGATCCTGGACCACCCCGGCGTGACGGATCTCGAGCTCAGCATCCTGCAGGTTGGGCTCCTGCCGCAGATTGTTCCTGACGGTCAACGGTCCTGGCTCTCCGGCAGCCTTCGAGATCGCACCCGATCGGCATTTGTGACCCTTCAAGCCCTCGCGGCCGAGCGAGTCGGCCATCCGCGATTCATTTTCTCCCACGTAATGTCACCCCATGCGCCGACCCTCTTCGCGCCCGACGACCGGGAGCAGCTGCCGTGGCCGTGCTTTCCCCGTGAATGCGCCATGTTCTACGGGGGACAGCACTACGGGGACGCGGTCATTGGCCCGAGCGTGGCCCAGATCCAGTGGCTCAACGATCAAATCGAGGAGACCGCTCGGGGCATCCTTGCGAAGAGCGAGAGCCCGCCGGTGATCATCGTCATGTCGGACCATGGGTTTCGGCGCGACTTCGATGACGAGTCGGAAATGGTCAGGACCCTTTTCATGGCGAACACACCCGGCCAACCTCGTCTCTTCCCGAACGACAGTTCCCCGGTGAACATCCTGCCGCGACTGATGGATGCCTATCTGGCCGAGGACATCCCGCTCGCACCGGAAAGCACCTTTGTGATGGACATGCGGGCAGTTTCGAGTGCCGGGCTCTTCGAACTCAGGCCGTGGACGCCATGACCAGCCCCGCACGCTTGAGCGGGCCGTGGAGCCGCCTCGACGGTGCGCTCATCCTCGGCCTCATTGCGGTCGCAGCCGTCGTGCCATTCGTCACGAGTGCGCTCGCGGGGACCCTCGAAATCCCCCGGATCGACGACTGGTCGTATCGGCGAATTGCGTTGGACCTGGCCAACACCGGCACACTTGCCATGGACGGCGCCGCCGAGACGATGCTGATCGGGCAGATCGCGGTCACGCTCCCGCTGCTCTGGCTGTCCGACGGCCAAACGTGGGCGTTTGCAGCCGCCGGCTTCGTCTTTGCCACCGCGTCCGTTGTTGGCGCATTCGTCCTGGCGCGGCAGATCCTCGGCCCACGTCGGGCCGCTCTTGCGGCGGCGACGTTGCCACTGTTTCCCGGGTACCTCGCCTACGCGACGGCGTACATGAATGACGTGCCCGCAATGGCAACGCAATTCGCAGCCGTCGCGCTCGGAGCAATCGCCCTCTCTCGCCGACCGATCGCATTCCGATGGCTTGTCGCGGCCGTGCTCATCGGGTGTTTGGCGTTCAGCATTCGCCACTTTGCGCTTGCTGCCCCCGCTGCGATTCTCGTGGCCGTCGTCTGCTCCGAACCGAGACGGCCTCGCACCTGGGTGCTGGCCATCGGGGCGGTCGCGATCTGCTCGGGCATTCTCGTGTTCAGGGCCTCTCTTCAGGGTCAGCTCGGGGACGTCGACAGGAGCGTCTTGTCAGTTCTGCGCCTGCCACAGGCTGCGACTACGGTCGCTCTCGTCGTCCTGCCCGCAGCCGTTGTCGCGATCGCCACATCGGCCCGGTACTGGCGACGCCGCGACGTGATGGTCGGCGCCGCGATAGGAAGCGGGATCGTCCTGATCCAGATCGCCAAGTGGGTGAAGACAGGGTCCTATCCCGAGGCGCTGATGCGAGGCCTCGTCACGCAATGGGGCGTGCCGGAGGTGTCATTCCTTTTCGGGCAGCGACCCGAGCTATTCGGAGACCCGGCCTGGACCGCGATCAACCTGCTCGCGCTCGTCGCAGTGGTCGTCGTCGCCGGCGTGACCCTCGGGATGATCGGGATGCACCGCCAATCCAAAGATCGGCTTGCCGAATCCCTCATCAGATCGGCCGGTACGCCAACCGGCCTGGTGGTTGCCTTCGTCGTTCTCGTCGCTGTCGGCCTTACGGCCTTCGGCACGCAGTGGATCGTCTTCGATCGATACCTGTGGCCCCTCGTCCCGCCGTTTGCGGCACTTCTGATGCTGGGTCCGCCAGAGGCACTGAAGGCCCGCGATCCAGGCACCCAGGGTCGCGGACTGGCGCTGGCGTCCGCGTCCGCGGCGGCCAGTTGTGCCGTGCTGGCAGTCGTGGCGGCGATGTTCATGGCGAACTCCCACGCATTTGATGCCGCTCGCTGGTCAGCCGGCGAACTCCTCGTCTCTGAAGGAATCCGCGCGAGCGAGATCGATGCTGGGTATGAATGGATCGGGTACCACTCCACCGAACAGGCAACACCCGCCGACCCGGTGCCGGCTGCAATCTGGTATCGAGGCTGGTGGCGGGATTTCCGGATGTGCGGGCTTGTGAGCTCAGGCGACATCCGCCCTCCGAACGGCGAAGTCACTGGCAGGAGCACGTACCAGCTTCTGCTCTTGGGAGGTCCCGTTGTCGAACTCTGGCGATACAGATTCGTGAGCCCGACGTGCGAGCGAGCCACAGCCGCCCCGTAGGCAGGCGCGTCAGCCCTTCGTGCTCTGCCCTGCGTGGGCGCCCTCGTGCTGCGGCCGCTGGCCCTCTTCCTCGGTGGCGCCGCCGGTGCCGGGGCCGGTGTCGTGGGTCACGCCCTGGTCGGGCCGACCGGCGTGGGCCGCCGGGTCGGCCGCCGCGCTGCCGGCGAGGGCGGGATTCGGCTGGCTCTCGGGCCATGTGTCGCTCAGCTCGCGGCCGACGGCCTTGGCCTTGCCGAACTTCTCGCGTCGGCG
>JANMTV010000280.1:0-3173 GCA_031390905.1 Ilumatobacteraceae bacterium
CTGGCCATGCAATACGGCGATATGGCTGCAGCGATGCCATGGGTCAATGTGTTCGGCGGATGTTGCGGCTCAGATCTACGCCACGTGACGGCGATCGCCCACACACTCACCAGGTAAGTCACGTGGTTCCGCCCGTCCACGTATCGGCGCGTGTCGAAAACGGACCTGGCGACTGCTCGCGGTAGCGAGTTCGTCGGGATCGACGAGTTGTGGTCCACCGTTGCCTTCCTGATCGTCATCTCAGTCATCATCCACGGCGTGACGGCAACCCCTGTCATGCGGATGCTCGATCGTCGTCGCTCGCGCCAGCACGCTCGGCTGGCGCAAACGCAGCGAAATACACAACGTTCTCTCCGATCGTGATGTCGGGGAACAGGCGTTGCGGACGACTGCAAGACAGTCGTCAGGCATTTCGCCGTTTTTCGTCCTTGCCGCTGGCGGCGATCAGCCTTAGGGGTCTAGCGGATAGGTGGGATTCTCCGTGCCGGCGATTTCATTTCTCCTGCTGCGCAGTCGAAATAGCGCACCGAAACAACTGGTCGCCTCGCCTATCGGCTCGGCTCCTTAGCTTAGACGAGCGAGGGTTCCGACGTGAATGCGGGCATTGCCCCGTCGCCGGCCGATGGCGTGGAGTAGTCCGGCCTCGTCGGCTGGATCGTGGCACGCCGATGATGACGCCAAGCAGCGAAGGCTGCAATCGCTACCAGGCAAGCCGTTCCGACCGAAATTGCTCGCCGGCGGATCAGGTGTTGGTGACGACGATGGGGGGTCAGATCGGCTAAGTCGGGCAATGCATGGTGAGCGCTCTCGATCAGAGAGTGAACATGGCCCGACAGCGCGTGAGCTTGATCCGACAACGTGTGCCGGTCTGGGAGGTTGGTGATGGGCAACATGGTGGCTTCCTTATCTACTGAATTCGAATGATTTCACGGCGACGTCGCAGCGTTGCCCGATGGCTTCCCAATCGAGATGCTCGATTGCGGCCTCGACCCAACTGGCGCGGTCGTTCTTATGCGTCAGGTAGTAAGCGTGTTCCCACACGTCGATCACGGCGAGTAACTGCGAATCCGGAACGACGCCGTTGCTGTGATCGAGAATCGAGCCGACACGCAGCGATCCCGTTTGCGTATCGACCATCAACGCGCCCCATCCAGAACCCTGGACCTTGACACACGCCGACGTGAACAGCGCCAGGAATCTGTCAAGCGAACCAAAGTCTGAGACGATACGCGCCTCAAACTCTGTAGTCGGTTTGCACACTTCAGGAGTCAAGCTCTCCCAGAACAACGAATGCATGACGTGGCCAGACAGGTTGAACGTCAGCGCGGCGCGAACGCCAGCCAGTCGCTCAGCGTCCTGCGGGTCGATCTCGCCAAGTTGTTCGGTGGCGGCATTCGCCTCTTTGACGTAGGTGGCGTGATGCTTGCCGTGATGGAGTTCGAGGGTCTCGGCCGGGCACCAGGGCCCAAGAGCATCGACGGCATACGGCAGCTTTGGAAGCGTGTATCGATCAGTCATAACCGGCGAATACCCGTCTGGTCCGCGGTCGAAACACCAACGCCGCAGTCGACGCAGTTGATGCGTCAACCAGCGTCGGTCAGGAGCAGTGCGACTCGGTGCGCGGCGTCGAGGATCAACGGCTTCAAATGTTCGAGGTGGGCCTCGGTAAGTCTCGCTGACGGGCCTCGGACGCCAATCGCATAGATCGCGGCTCCCGACCGATCGAGGACCGGAGCGGCGATGCCTCGTACGCCCGCATAGCGTTCCTCGAGATTGATCGCAACTCCCTCCGCCAGGGTGTCGACGAGTTCGGCGATCAAACGCGTCGGCGACGTAACTGTGACTGGCGTGAAGCGTTCCAACGTGCCCAACGCGGCGACCGCCTCCGGTAACGGTTCAGCGCAAAAGGCCGACAGCACCTTTCCCATTGCGGACGCGTGGATCTCGATCGCGGCACCGACCGGATGCTCGAATCTGAGCGCTTGATGCGACCCCGATCGCAACACGACACTCACGGTGCTGCCATGTCGCATCGACAGGCTGACGGTCTCGCCACACGTTGTCTCGAGTTCGTCAACGAGGGGTTGAATCCGATCGAGTCCCGACGCTCGAAGAGCGCTCTGGCCGAGCAACGCAAGCATCGGGCCTAACCGGTATCGCTCGGTCTCCGGATCCTGCTGCATCAGACCCTCGATCACAAGAGTGCGAACCAGCCGGTGGGCGGTACTCACTTTGAGACCGGTGGAAGCAGCAATCGCGCTGATTCCGCGTGCCGCTGGATCGCGTCGGAACAGGTTGAGGATCGCAATCGCCCGCTCGACAGTTTGCGCAGTTGCCCCACGGCGCTCAGCGTCCCGGTCCACGGCCATCGATCGATTCTCCCAGATTTTCTTCCGAATTTCGGAAACCAATTGCAAAACGAGCGAATCCAGACCAAACTGGTCGGTATTCCGTTATTCGGAATGGTATTCCATTTAGGAGGAGGCAGATCATGCACCGATCGAGCATTCGTCGGCCCTTACTCGTTGCCCTGTCAGCCGTCTCGATATTTGCGGCCTGCGGATCCGACGAGGCCGATGCGCCGACCGAGACAACCGCCGAGACAGCTTCCAAGACCGGGGCGGCGGAACCGGTGACACTGCGGCTCGGCTACTTCCCGAATATCACCCACGCCACCGCGCTGGTCGGCGTCGAGCAGGGAATCTTCGCCGAGCACCTCGCCGACAACGTCACGTTGGAAACGGCCACCTTCAACGCCGGAGGCGAGGCAATCGAGGCGCTCTTCGCCGATGCGATCGATGCCGGCTACATCGGGCCGAACCCGGCGATCAACGGGTTCGCCCAGTCGAAGGGCAAGGCCGTGCGGATCATCGCCGGCGCTACATCGGGAGGCGCCTTCCTCGTCGTGAAGCCCGGGCTGAAGTCCGCGGCCGACCTCGAGGGCAAGACCCTGGCGACGCCGCAGCTCGGCAACACGCAGGACGTCGCGCTGCGGGCGTGGCTGAAGGAGGAGGGCCTCAGCTCGGACACCTCCGGCGGGGGCGACGTCTCCATCAAGCCCCAGGCCAACGCCGACACGCTCACCGCCTTCAAGTCCGGCGACATCGACGGGGCCTGGGTGCCGGAGCCCTGGGCGACGCGCCTGATCCAGGAGGGCGGCGGCGAGGTGCTCG
>JANMTV010000283.1:0-67356 GCA_031390905.1 Ilumatobacteraceae bacterium
GTCAGGCCGAGTTCCTTGGCCAATTCGTGTACTCGTAAATTCTTCGCCACGCTGCGGGCAACCTTTCGTCAGTTCATCAGTCTCGCATGGGCGGAGACAATCCCCACCCGGTCAGCCGTTCATGTCGGCCGTAAGTCCATCGATCGTGTCTGGACGCACCGAAGTGCGCCAGGCTCGGTCAAACGCTTTCCTTCGTCGAGCAAGCTCGACACAGTCCGGACCGCACAGCCATGCGCCTCGACCGGTCGCGTTGCGACCGACTCGGACCGACCCATCGGCATCAAGGACGCAGCGGAACAGTTCGGTTTGCGGTCGCCGTTTGCGGCAGCCGATGCACGTGCGGATCGGAACACGAGAGTCACTCGGTTGACGCATCCTCTGCCTCAACCGGTTGTGCCGCCGGCTCGTCAACCGCTGGCTCGTCAACCCCTAGCTCGTCAGCTACCGGTGCGCCTCCGGCCCACTCCGCCTGGCTCATCACCGAACCATCAGCGGCGTGCCATTCCATCTCACCAGATTCGGCATTGGGCACCCATTCACCCTCGTCGTACTCGACCGGGTCGTCGCGGTAGCCGCCGGCCGGAATCCCTTCGGCGACTTGCGTCTCGGAGCGGATGTCGACCCGGACACCGGTCAGGCGGGCGGACAGGCGAGCATTCTGACCCTCACGACCGATCGCCAGGCTGAGCTGGTGGTCAGGCACGATCACGTCGGCCTGCGTACCGTCGGCAGAAATATTGACCTGGCTGACCTTGGCCGGGGAGAGCGCCTTGGCGACAAAATCGGCGAGGTCCTCGCTGTAGGGAACGATGTCGATCTTCTCGCCCCGCAGCTCGGTGACGACCATCCGGACGCGGGCACCACGTGCGCCGACGCAGGCACCCACAGGATCGACATTGTGGTCGTTCGACCAGACGGCGATCTTGGTGCGATGCCCTGGCTCGCGAGCGCACGCCTTGATCTCGACGATGCCGTCGGCGATCTCTGGCACTTCGAGTTCGAAGAGTCGCTTGATCAGACCAGGGTGCGTGCGTGAGACCACGATTTGCGGACCTTTGGCGGTCTTGCGGACCTCGACGATGTAAGCCTTGGACCTGTCACCGGGCTGCGGGCGCTCGTACGGAACCTGCTCGGCCTGCGGTAGCAGCGCCTCGACTCGACCGAGGTCGAGCAACGTGTACCGAGTGTCGGTCTGTTGAATGATCCCCGTGACAATGTCACCTTCGCGGTTGGCGTACTCCTCGAATTTGCGGTCGCGCTCGACTTCACGGATTCGCTGGCTCATCACCTGACGGAAGGTCTGAGCAGCGATCCGGCCGAGCTCTTCCTTCTTCGGGGTGTCGTCGCGTTCATTGACCCAGTTGCCGTCTTCATCGAGGTCGTAGGCGGTGAACGTGAACTCCATCGAGTCTGGGTTGACCTCGACCACGACCTCATCAGCGGCACCGGGACGGCGCTTGTACGCACTCGCCAGGGCCTCGACCATAACGTGTAGGAGGGCGTCGACTGACAGACCCTTCTCCTGTGCGAGAAGACGAATGGCTTCGCTCATATCGAGACTGCTCACGATGGCTCCTTCATACTCGGCGACTTCTTCGTGACTGCCAGCTTCTTCGCTGCCAGCTTTTTGACTTCCGGCTTCTTGACTGCCGATTTCTTCGTGGCAGGCACACCTTTGCCCGCCGGTTTGGGCTGTGGGCCCCATTCGAACACGGTGCGGGCGCGATCGATCGAAGCGATCGTGACCACGTGATCAACCGGTTCGTCCAGACTGGAGTCGTTCGTTCGGATGGTCGCCGTCTTGTCGTCGGCGGCAATCAGCAAACCTTCGAGGCGACGCTGCGCGGCATCGACGTTGTTGAGCCGAACGCTGATTCGCTTGCCGATTTCGCGCTGGAAGTGGGCCGGAATCCGTAAGGTGCGCTCGACACCAGGGCTGGTTACCTCGAGCGTGTATTTGCCAGGCACCGGGTCGTCATGATCGAGTTGTCGAGAAATCAGGCGGGTCGCCAGCGACAGCTTGTCCATGTCGACACCGGCCGGCGAGCCAGGGGCCGTATCGAGCGTCACTCGCCAGGTGCCACCGCGTAACTCGATGTCGTACACATCGAGTTCCAGATCGGAGGCGATCGGGCTGACAAGGGCTCGAAGCCGTTCGAGGACCGGGCCTTCTGACATGTCGATTCGCCTCCTTTCATAAAACAAGGCGTGGGGTTTGAGCCCACGCCTTTTCGGTAACGCACCAAATAGGGACCCCGGAGTATACCTCAGCGGACGGGTATCTTGCCTGGGTGCTCCGGATGTCAACGCTCTTCCTACGGACCCTTCGCGACGATCCATCAGACGCCGAGGTGCCATCTCACCGATTGCTGGTTCGCGCCGGCTACATACGGCGCACCGCTTCCGGCAGCTTTTCGTGGTTGCCGCTTGGTTGGAACGTGTACCGCAATGTCGAGCGTGTGATTCGGGAGGAAATGGACGCCGCCGGGTTCCAGGAGGTTCACTTTCCAGCGCTGCTGCCGAGGGCGCCATACGAGGCGACCGGTCGCTGGACCGACTACGGCGACAACCTGTTTCGTCTCAAGGACCGTCGCGGTAACGACTTCCTGCTGGCGCCGACCCACGAGGAAATGTTCACGCTGATCGTCAAGGACCTCTACGCCTCATATCGCGATCTGCCTCTGTCGATCTACCAGATCCAGACGAAGTACCGCGACGAGGAGCGCCCTCGGGCCGGGCTGCTGCGAACCCGCGAGTTCGTGATGAAGGACTCATACAGCTTTGACGTCGACGATGCAGGTCTCCAGGTCGCTTACGACAAGCACCGTGCTTCGTATATCAAGACATTCGACCGTCTGCATCTACCGTTCGTCATCGTGTCGGCGATGTCCGGCGCGATGGGCGGCTCGGCGTCCGAGGAGTTTCTGGCTCCGATCGACATCGGCGAGGACACATTCGTGCGCTGCACATCGTGCGACTACGCCGCCAACACCGAGGCCGTTCAGGTTCCTGTGCCTGCGTCGATTCCGTTGGACGGGCTCCCCGCCGCTCAGATTGTCGACACCCCGAATACGCCAACGATCCAAACGCTTGTCGACCACCTCAACGCTCATCCTGTGTTCACTCGCCCGGAGGGGCAGTGGACGGCCGCCGACACGATGAAGAACGTCGTCGTCAAGCTGCGCAACCCCGACGGCACGACTGAGGCGTTGGCGATCGGAGTTCCGGGAGACCGTGACGTCGATGAGAAACGGCTGGCGGCACAGATCTCGCCTGCAGAGTTGGAAGCATTCGACGAGAACGATTTCGTCGCCAACTCGTACCTGGTCAAGGGCTACATCGGGCCCGGCGCGCTGGGCCTCAACGGGACGTCCGGAATCCGATTCCTCGTCGATCCTCGGATCGTCGACGGCACACGTTGGGTTACTGGTGCCAACGAACCGGGCAAGCATGTGATCAACCTCGCATTTGGTCGCGATTTCACTGCCGACGGCGTGATCGAAGCCGCCGAAGTCAGGGCCGGTGACGTGTGCCCGGCATGTGGCTCAGAGCTGGAGCTCGCCCGCGGGATCGAGATTGGGCACATCTTCCAGCTTGGTCGCAAGTACGCCGAGGCGCTCGGCCTCACCGTGCTCGATCAACACGGCAAGCAAGTCACGGTCACGATGGGATCGTACGGCATCGGTGTGTCACGGGCAGTGGCGGCGATCGCCGAGGCCTCACACGACGAGTTCGGGCTGTGCTGGCCACGAGAGATCGCCCCGGCCGACGTACATCTCGTCATCGCCGGGAAGCAAGCCGGCCCGCAACGGCCCGCCGCCGAAGCGCTTGCAGCCGAGATGGAAGCAGCGGGCCTGCGGGTTCTGTTCGACGACCGCGAAGGTGTCTCCCCCGGCGTGAAGTTCAAAGACGCCGAGTTGATCGGCGTCCCCACGATCGTGATCGTCGGCAGAGGCATCGACGACGGCCTCGTCGAAGTCAAAGACCGCAAGTCGAACACCCGCCAGGACATTCCCGCCACCGACGTCGTCACTCATCTCCGCTCCTTGGTGTGACGTTGCTCCAGCGGAGCGCTTGGAGTTATCGCCCGTCGTTGATGTACTGCCAGGGTTGATCGGCGTGCATGACGAGGCGATGACGCCGACCTGTTTCGTCGCCGGTGCCCTTGCGGTAGCTGGCGTCACCTGCCCACAGGCACACGCCCGTACCACCTGACGTGCGCGAGATCTCGGTGGTGAACGAGATTGGTTGAATCTCGGCAATTGACGTCATCGCGGTATCGACGCGGTCGAACCTGCCGAGTTGGTCGAGCGTCACGAACGTCGGCGGCGCGATTTCGATTTCGGCCCGGTCACGCATTGCCAACGCCTCCCTCGGAGCAACCCATAGATGATCGTGGATTTCGTGTCCGTCGATCCCGACGTCACCGTGATCGTCATGTGACGGGGCCACGAAAAACCAGGTCGAGAACCTCCGAAGAGCGGCTTCGGGAGGAAGCCAGTGACTGAGGTAGATCAGCGATTGCTCATCGATCGCGAGGCCGACTTCCTCCATCGACTCACGCACCGCTGCACGGCGCGCTGCCGGCATCGGATCCGGCGCTGTGCCAACCGGCACGTCATCGTCCTCGATCACACCACCGGGAAATGCCCACATACCGCCGAACGCTGTCTTCGAACTGCGCCTGATCATCAACACTTCGATGCCGCCAATCCCGTCGCGGACGAGCACCAGCGTCGCCGCCGGCACCGCCGGCCGTTCGGCGTTCGGTAGGTCAGGGACGACAATCTGCATGGAACCGACATTATCGTTCAGCGATGTATCAAGTTGCCTCGACCTTATCGATTCTTTGTTAAAGTCGAGGCATGTCGGATGAACTCTACGACGCGATCGCCAATCCCTATGCCCCTGGGGCCGGCACTCCCCCGCCGGCACTGGTCGGGCGCGACCCCATCATCGATGCGACCGAGGTCAGTCTGCGCCGCGTCATTGCCACCCGATCAAGCCAGCATCGCATCATCACCGGACTGCGAGGTGTTGGCAAGACGGTGCTACTCGGCAAGTTGGGGGCGATCGGCGAACAGGTCGGTTATCGAGTAATTCGCGTGGAAGCTGTTGGTGGCGATGACACGCTGCGCAGCCTGTTACGACAAGCCCAACGGATTTTGCAGGATCTCGAGCACAGCACCGCAGTGTCTCGAGCGCTGCGATCGATCGAATCCGTTTCGGTCACGCTCGCAGGGGCCGGTCTCGCCATCGAACGACACGCCGCATCGCCTGACCGCGAGGCACTTGCCGACGTCATCATCGAACTGGCGAAGGTAGCCGCCGACCACGAACTCGGAATCCTGCTCACCATCGATGAGGCCCAACTCATGGACGGTAACGATCTCCGGCGGCTCCTCGCTGGGATCCATCGTTGCGGGCAGGACGGGTTACCGATGTTCTGCATCCTCGCCGGACTCCCCAACCTCGTCGGGGTAGTCGCCAAGGCGTCTACATACTCAGAACGAATGTTTACAGTCGCCGAACTCGGTCCGCTGACGCCGGAACAAGTCGCCCGTGCGATCGCAGAACCGGCCCAAGAAATCGGGGTCAGTTGGTCTCAGGGTGCAACCGACGCGATCGTCGACCTCACTGACGGTTTTCCGTTCTTCGTCCAGACTTGGGCGTACCACACGTGGAACACAGCACGAGACGAACCGATCTCGGCGACCGACGTCGAGCGCGCCTCGCCGCATGCCGGACTGGCGCTCGACTCGTCGTTCTTTGCGGCCAGGATCGCCCGTATCCCGGCATCGGAGGTGGCCTACGTGCAAGCACTCGCATCACTCGGACCCGGCCCACATCGCTCGGGCGACGTCGCCGAGGCGCTGGACAAGTCGACCCCACAGGTCGGTGCGTTCCGGGATCGCCTGATCGACGAAGGCGTGATCTACTCCCCCCGATATGGCTGGGTTGAGTTCGCGATCCCTCACTTCGATCGCTACATCGAACGAAACCATCAACGCCACGACCACAGTCGTTAGCTGCGTGATCGCTTCACAAGCCGACGATCAGGCGAAGGCGGCTCGGAGGAGCGCCGAGCTTTGATCGATAGCTACGCCGGCGGCGGGCATTGCCAATCGGAAACCGTAGAAGGCATGAATCTGGCCCGGGAATCGGCGCATCGTCACGTCGACACCCAGTGAGCGCATTCGCTCGGCGTATGCCTCACCCTCGTCACGTAACGGGTCGTATTCGGCCGTGATCACGAACGCGGGAGCGACGCCAGCCACGACGTCGTCACGGGCGCGGAGCGGAGACACACGAGGGTCGTCAGTGCTCACGCCAGAACCTTCGAGATAATGCTGGGAAAACCATTCCATTGCATCCCTGGTCAGGAAGTAGCCGTCGGCGTTGTCGTCGATTGAAGCGAACGAGCCGGCGAAGTCGGTAGCTGGGTAGATCAGCAACTGGTAGACGAGCCGATCCGAGAACGCTTGCGCCATCAGCGCAGAGAGGTTGCCGCCGGCGGAGTCGCCGCCGACAGCCACGCGGGTAGCGTCACCGCCCAACTCTCCAGCATGGTCGAGCACCCAACCCGTCGCCGCTAGACAGTCATCAACGGCGGCTGGGGCCTTGTGTTCAGGGGCGAGCCGGTAGTCAAGCGATATCACGATGCAGCCGGCGCCCGCAGACAGGTCACGGCAGATGCCGTGATAGTGCTGCGGGCCGCCAATCACCCATCCGCCACCGTGGATGTAGACGAGGATTGGAAACGGACCGTCACCGTGCGGTGTATACACAATCGTGCGGATTCCGGCGATCTCACGCTCCTCAACCGAAGCAACGTCGGCACCCTCACCGCCGAGCGGTGCCAACATGTCCATCCCGAGCCTCGCCATTTCGAGCGTCTGCTCGTGAATTGGTGGCGCTCCGATCGCTTCGAGTTGAGTCAGAAATGTTGCAACTGTCGGATCAAGTGCCATATGCACAGATCCTGACACATCCACCGACTACGAGCGCCAACGAACCAGGTTTCGATCGATCTCGCTGATCGAAGTGCGACCGGTCAACGCCATTGTTCGTTCGACGCCTTCTTTGATCTGCATCAGTACGTGATCGACACCGCGTTCGCCAGCGGCACCCATCGCATACAGGTAGGCACGTCCGATCGAACAAGCATCGGCACCGAGGGCGATCGCCTTGACTATGTCGCTCCCGCGCCGAACTCCACCGTCACACACGATTGTTGCGCGACCCTGTACGACTTGGGCGACCGGCTCAACCAGTTCGATTGGCACCGGTGCATCATCGAGTTGACGGCCACCATGGTTCGACAGCGCAATCCCCTCGACACCGGAATCAATTGCCCGTTCGGCGTCACCGACGGATTGGATCCCTTTCACCATCAACGGACCGTCCCAAATCGAACGCAACCAGTCCACGTCGGACCACGAGAGCTTCTGGTCGAAGTTCTCCATCACGTGTTGAGCCATCGGAACGTTGTCGGCCGAACCGTGACCTTCGTGGTGTGCCACGTTGGCAAATGTGAGCGGTTCGTGGGTCAGGAAGTCAAGCGTCCACGCCGGGTGCACGATCCCGTCGATGATTGTCCTTGGGCCAATCTGTGGCGGGATCGAGAAACCACGACGCACGTCGCGTTCGCGCCGCCCGAGCACGGCGGTGTCAACTGTCAGCCACAGCCCGTCGTACCCGGCGGCCGCTGCCCGACCGACCAACTCCTTCACGAGACCACGGTCCTTCCAGGTATACACCTGGAACCACTTGTTGCCGTCGGAAACGGCGGCGATTTCCTCGATCGTCCTGGTACTCATCGTCGACAACGAGTATGGAAGGCCGGCCCGCGCCGCCGCCCGTGCGACCGACAACTCGCCCTGCGAATGAGTGAGGCGGGTGTAACCGGTCGGAGCCAACATCAGTGGGAGCGCCACCCGGTTTCCGAACAGCACGGTCGAGGTGTCGATCAGGCTAACGTCGCGCAGCACATTCGGGCAGAACTCCAACTTCGAGAACCCGGCGACATTCCTTGCGAGCGATCGTTCGTCTTCGGCACCGCCGTCGATGTAGTCGAACACGCCCCGCGGTAGGCGTCGCCTGGCGATCGTCCGCATGTCATCGACAGTGATCGCTTTACGGAGCCGACGGGCCACTGGGTCCAGTTCGAACTTCCGGAACTGGACTACCGATCGAAACGTCTCCCACATGCGCACGCCGCAAGCGTAGGCCGCAGCGTGGTGATCAGTTTGGTGAACGGAATGGCGTTCAGCCCGAATGCAGGTCGGGGACGCGACCGCCGCTTCGCCAGTACAGATGCTGACCGGCCACATGCTCCCGATCGACGAATCCTTCGTCAACAAGTCCACGTCGTAGCGCCGACCAGTCCGGATTGAATGCTCCGAGGATCTCGTTGACCTCGAACTCGGTGTAGCGCCGCCCGATGTCGAACTCGAGTGCCAGCCGCTGGAGCACGACAAGCCGCTTCGCACGGTGTGATGGAATCTCGTGCAGCACGCGACCTGAGAAGTATCGGCCGAGCACAGCCCGTTCGTTGTCGGTCATGCCGTACCCGATGATCGGATCCATGGGAATCTCGATCTCTGCGGCATCCAGAGCGGCCGCCCGAAGTGCCACCAGGTCGAGCGCATACGACTCACCATCGGCGGTCACGAGGGCTGCTGCGCGAAGGCCGCCGAGAGCCGTCAGCACGGTTCGTCGGTCGCGTCTCGTTATCACGACCAACTCGTCCGTCGACAACGGTCCTGCTGCCAATGCCCCAGCGACGGCGAGTCGATCGACGTCGAGCAGCAATGTCAGCATCCCTACCGGTTTCACCGCAACAGTCAACCAGGCGTGATGCGATGCCATTCGGACGATTCTGACAAACTGGACGCATGATCACGATCGCCATCATGTACCCGAGGACCGATGATTCGCATTTCGACATGGACTACTACACGACCAAGCACATGCCGATGTTCGCCGAGGCGCTCGGCGAGGCGTGCCACGGGTGGGGAGCCAGCGCCGTCACGAGCGGCAAGTACGCCTGCATGGGGTGGGCGATGATCGAAAGCAGCGACGCATTGAACGCCACCCTGGCCGAGCACGGTGCCAAAATCATGGGCGACCTCCCGAACTACACCGACGTGCAGCCAGAGGTCGTCATCGGCGACGTCGTCGTCTGACAACACTTCCGTTCGGCTATTGCGGTTGGGGCGGGGTCCCGGGTTCGCCGTTCATGCCTGAGTTGGGGCGGGCACGAGACAGCAGCTCAGCGACCATCGGGCCGAGCAGTGTCGGGTCGTCAACCGGCTGGATTCGTGGCCCGCGGACCCAGCCTTCCGCAATCGCCAGCGTCTGACCGGATGCCTCGAACACTCGACCGGTAACGCCTGCGGCTTCCTCCGAGGCGAGCCAGGTGGCGATAGGGGCGATCCACATCGGCGACCGAGACTCACGCTCTTCGTCGGTTTCCGGGGCCGGGCCGAGGTTCTCGGTCATACGGGTCAGCGCCACCGGAGCAACGGCGTTCACCGTGACCCCGTAGCGGCCGACTTCGAGCGCCGCAATCTGCGTAAACGCAGCGATTCCTGCTTTGGCCGCCCCATAGTTGGTCTGGCCTGGATTCCCGTAAATTCCAGACACCGACGTGGTGTTGATGATCCGACCGCTGACAGGCAGCCCCGCCTTGGCACGATCGCGCCAGTATCCGATTGCATGCCGAGTTGGTGAGAACGTTCCCTTGAGATGCACATTGATGACCGCATCCCATTCCGCCTCGGTCATGTTCGACAGCATCCGATCACGCAAGATTCCGGCGTTGTTGATCACGATGTGGAGGTCGCCGAAGGTGTCGATCGCGGCTTGAATCATGCGAGCAGCGCCTTCGAAATCTGCCACGTTCTCACCGTTGGCCACCGCCTCGCCTCCCATCGCCCGGATCTCCTCGACGACCCGATCGGCGGGACTGCTGTCGCCTCCCGACCCGTCGACACCAGCCCCGAGGTCATTGACGACGACCTTGGCTCCGTGACGAGCGAGGCTCAGAGCGTGCTCGCGCCCGATTCCGCGCCCCGCACCGGTAACTATCGCGATCCGAGCTTCACAAAGCCGATTCATACGACCGGCATCGTAGAGTTCCATCCGTGTGCGACAGCCATCCGATCGGGCCGAAGCCTCGGTGAACGTGAGTTTCGACGTAGCCGTAGATGTGTTGGTGGTAGGCGCAGGACCGGCCGGCGCGGCGGCAGCGATCGAACTCCGACACTGTGGTCGCTCAGTGATGGTGATCGACAAGGCGATATTCCCTCGCGACAAGTGCTGCGGTGACGGCCTCACCACGCTGGCACTTCGCGAGTTGGAGACGCTTGGGCTCGACCCTGACGAGGTAAAGGGCTGGTTCAATGTCGGTTCAGCCTGGCTGCGTTCGCCGTCGGGTCGCGAGGTTGAGGTTCCGCTCCCGACGACTGGTATCTACGCCGCAGTCGCTCCGCGGCGCGACCTCGACGATGCACTCGTGCGTCTGGCCCTCGGGCGTGGGGCTGACGTCCGACAGGGATACGGCTTCACGTCGATTGACACCGCATCGCCGACGCATGTCGACGTCGTCGTCGATGGGATTGGTACGGTCCGAACGAGGTATGTGATCGCTGCTGATGGCATGTGGAGCCCTGTTCGTAAGGCCGTTGGGGAGACCTCGTCTGACTATCGGGGCGAGTGGCACGCATTCCGCCAGTACGCGACGAACGTGACCGGTCCGGCCGCCCAACGACTAATGGTGTGGTTCGAAACCGATCTGTTGCCCGGGTACGCATGGTCGTTCCCGTTACCGGGCAACCGCGTCAACATCGGATTCGGAGTGCTCCGCGACGGCAACCGACGAGTGCAAGACATGGCTGACCTCTGGCGCGATCTGCTCACCCGACCTCACATCATCGACGCCCTCGGACCCGATTTCGAGCTCGAGGGTCGCCACACGGCTTGGCCAATCCCCGCCCGCGTCGATGACGTATCGCTCGCTCATGGCCGGATCCTGTTCGTCGGCGATGCGGCCGCGGCCACTGACGTGATGACCGGCGAGGGCATCGGCCAGGCGCTCTTGACCGGTCGCCTGGCTGCCGAAGCGATTTGCGCTGCCGGAGCCGAATCTTCCGACCCCGAGCTCTCTGCGAGCAGGCGCTACGAACGCGCCGTCCGTCATCATCTGTTCGCTGACCACCGCATGTCGAAACGGCTCGGAGCAGTTCTCAAACATCCGCGAGGCACTTGCGCCGCAATTCGGATCGTCGCCGGCAGCGGAGCTTGGGGTCGCCGCAACTTTGGGCGCTGGATGTTCGAGGACGAACCACGCGCAATCGTCACGTCACCACGACGTTGGCATCGTCGCTTTCTCAAACAGCCCGGTGCGTATCGGCACCGATCAGCCAGATCGAAGTAGCCAGAGCCAACTAGCCAGATCGAGCTAGCGGCGGCGAATTCGCTTCGACGGCGGCACGACCGGTTCGATTCGTTCCAGGGCAGGAGCGTGGACGTCGACATCGCCGACCTTGAGATCGACGCCGTCACGTTCGAGGTCATGCGGGTCTCCCGAGGCCTCGACGGTGACGGCGACGTCGTCTTTCTTGGGACCGTCGAGAATGTCGGATACGGCCAACATCGCTCCGGCCATCGCGGCACCGGCAATCCCAGCCTTTCGGCGACCCGCCGCGATGGCGTTCGTCCGAGCCGCGGCGAGGCGCTCCTCATGATCGCTGATCATCGCCTCGTAGGCAGCGTCGCCCTCGGCTGCCTGAACAAGCTCGTCGGTCATAGCCGAAGCGTACGCTCGATCAGTCGATCAACGTCCGCAGTTGTTCGATTGTCTTGACCGCATCAGCACCGACTGGCATCACCGACAAATGGGTCACGCCGGCCTCACGATAGGCGGCGATTCGCTCCTTGACCTGCCCGATCGACCCAACGAGGTTGGTGTTGGCAATCATCTCGGCCGGAACCTTGGCGGCGGCTTCGTCCTTCTTGCCGTCGAGATACAGATCCTGGATCTCGATCGCCTCATCGACATAGCCATACTTCCTGCAGATCGAGTTGTAGAAGTTCTTGTCGCGGGCACCCATCCCGCCGATGTACAGGGCCATGTTCGGGCGCGCCATGTCGAGCATCCGGGCTCCACCCTCGCCGGCGAACTCGTCACCGATCGCAACCATGCCTCCGGCTGAAATCTGGAGCGGCCCGAGGGATGCGTCTCGTTTGGCGACCCCTGCCTTCAACTCGGCTCCCCACACGGTGTGAAACTTTTCTGGATCGAAGAAGATCGGAAGCCAACCATCCGCGAGTTGCGCTGTGGCAGTGACGGAGAGTCCCATCAGCGAAGCCCAGAAGATCGGGATCTCCGATCGGACGGGACGATTGATCAGCTTCAACGGCTTCGCCAAGCCTGTGCCTTGTCCCACAGGCAACGGGATCTGGACCGTCGGTCCGTCGTATACGACCGGCTCGCGTCGCCACACCATTCGACACACGTTGATGTAGTCGCGGATGCGTGGCATCGGCTTGTCATATGGCACGCCATGGAACCCTTCGATCACCTGCGGCCCCGAGGCGCCGAGTCCGAGAATGAATCGACCGTCGCTGACGAAGTCGAGCCCGGCCGCGGTCTGCGCCATACAGGTCGCAGTGCGCGAGAACACGTTGAGGATTCCCGAGCCGATCTGAATCGTGCTGGTCTTGGCAGCCAGATAACCCATTTGGCTGACGGCATCGAAGCTGTACGCCTCCGGAACCCACACCAGGTCGAGCCCCGCACTCTCGAGCTCCTGAACATTCTTGACATCCTCGTGAAAGTTCCCCGAGTAGTTGATCGTCATCGACAGCTTCATGAAGCGTGACCCTACGTTCACGGTTATGTCTGCCTCTAACCGTCGGTGCTGACCTCACGCACGGTTGACGGACCGTTAGGGCTGGGTGAACTCGATCAGGTTGCCGTCGGGGTCGAGCATGAACGCCTGACGGACCTCGGTACCGCCAACGCTTTTCGACGCCGACACCTCGACGCCGGCGTCACGGAGCGAAATCAGCACGGACTCAAGGTCTGTAACTCGAAACGAGACGTGTTGACCGAGGTTCGGCGCGATGTGCTCCGACTCGATCAGGTGGACCTGTCGACCGTTTCCGGCATCAAGCCACGCTCCCTTGAACGAGAAGTCCGGGCGCGGCAGCATGGCCAATCCAAGCGTGTCTCGGTACAGGCCGAGCGAGCGCTCGGTGTCGGTGACGTTGAGCGAGACGTGGTGGATGTCAGCGATCAGCACCTGAACAACGTACCCGTCAGCACAACCGGTCAGGTCAGTGCGTCGTTCAAGTTGCCGGACCGGAAGCCTTCGAGGTCGAGTGTGACGTAGCGGTACCCGGCGGATCGCACGGCGTCCACGATCGCCAGGCGTTGTGCGATCACGTCGGCGAGGGACGCCAGTTCGACCTCGATCCGGGCGGTGTCGTCGTAGTGGCGCACCCTCACCTGCCCAAAACCGAGCCGATGCAGCGCCGCCTCAGCGCGGTCAACCCGCGACAAGATCCCGACGGATACCTGCGTGCCGTACGGCACCCGGCTAGCGAGGCACGCCGCAGCCGGTTTGTCCCAGGTCCGCAATCCGAGCCGTTTCGAGGCCTCGCGCACGTCGGCCTTGGTGAAGCCGGCTTCGACCAGCGGAAACACGGCGCCAGATTCGGCCGCAGCCTGTTGGCCCGGACGATGCTCGCCGAGATCGTCAAGGTTGACGCCGAGCAGCACCGTGGCTTGCATCGAGCGCGCGATCGGTTCGACGACCGCCATCAGTTCGGCCTTGCAGTGGTAGCAGCGATCGCCATCGTTCAATCGGTACGCCGCGCGCTCCATCTCGAACGTCTCGACCGCAGACCAGGCAAGCCCCCATTCAGCCGCCAACGTTGCACAATCGGCACGTTCATCTCCAGCCAACGACGGCGAAACAGCCGTCACCGCCAAGGCATGATCGGGACCCAACTGGCGATGAGCGACGGCGGCAAGGAACGCCGAGTCGGCCCCGCCGCTGAAGGCGACAACCACTGATCCAAGCTGACGAAGGTGCTCGCCCAAGGCGATCAGTTTGTGATCCAGCGAGCGCTCCTCCACACCCTGAGTGTGCCACGACTCGGCCGACTCCCCCCTTGCCGCGCGAAGATGGGCACCGCATGGGGATTCCTGACTGGTGGAAGCAGCGACGCTTCGGGATCCTGTTTCACACTGATCTTTCTGCGGTACCTGCATGGGCACCGATCGGTCAGTACAGCGAGTGGTATCGGGCTCACATCGAGAGCGACGTATCGGACGTCTTGCTACATCCGTCACCGATGGCCGAAGTGTTGCAGCACCACGCCGACCGTTGGGCCCATATCGAACGGTATGACGACTTCCTCCCGTTCCTGACGTTCGACAAGTACGACGCAGATGAATGGGCCGGGCTTGCCCGCGAGGCCGGTGCCGGGTACGCCGTGATGATCGCCAAACACCACGACGGATTGTGTTGGTGGGACGCCCCTAACACCGACCGAACCGTGCTCAGCGATGGCCCTGCGCGCAACGTGCTCGGCGAGTTCGCAGCGGCATGCGAACGGGCCGACATCGTGTTCGGAACGTCGTATTCACTGTTGGACTGGGGTGACGCCCGGTATCCCACGCGGACGTATGTCGATGAACTCGTACATCCCCATATCCTCGATCTGGTCGGACGCTACGGCAGTCAAATGTTGTGGGGCGACGGCCACTGGGCCGGGGGTGAAAGCCGTTGGAGAAGCGACGAGCTGCTCGCAGCCGCACGCTCGATCAACCCCGAGATCGTCATCAACGATCGCTGGTGGTCAGATCGATCTGGTGTACGCACCATGGAGTACCGGATGCCCGATGCGGTCCTCTCATACCCGTGGGAGTACCGCTGCGGTCTCGGAGCGGGATTCGGATACAACCGCAACGAGACAACAGAACACCTTCGAACGGCTCATCAGATGGTGACGCTACTCACCGAAGTGATCGCCAAGGGTGGCCATTTTCTGTTGTCCGTCGGACCGGATGCGTTCGGAGTCGTCCCTGAGCTACACGCGCAACGTCTGCTCGACATCGGGCTATGGGTGCGGGCGCATCAGCGAATCATCGACGCCGGTCAACCGTGGGTCGCTTGGGGCGACGCCGACTGCCGCTACCTGGTCGTCGATGGAGACCTGCACGTCATTGATGTCACCGGCAAAGGTCAGTTCAAGGCGCTCGGAAAGCCTTCGGGACGGGTCACCATCGTGGCCACAACGACTGGTTCGCCGATCGAGTTCGAACAAACGGACAACGGCCTGAGGCTCATATTCGGGCGCCACCAGACGGCCTCGATGCCAACCGTGTATCGCGTCACGATCGATGCTCCACCGAGCCAGCCGATCGAACTGTTCCCTCACGTTCCAGCAAGACCGATCGAGCTGAACCGTCTCGTTGCCGACGCCAAACCGGGCAGCATCGTCCAACTCGGTGACGGCGTGTATCTGGGGCCCGCCCGCATCCCGAGTGGCGTCACGGTGCGCGGACTCGGACCGGGACGAACCGTGATCGATGGCTTGGAAGGTTGCGCGATCTCCCTTGAGGCAGGCTCGCGGCTCGAACACTGCGCGGTGCACGGAGGAGGCGAGCGGATCTCGTGGCTGACGAAGCCGGTAGCGAAATTGGCGGGTACCTACGCAACGATCCTCGGCTGCACGATCGATGGGCACGTCGAGATCGGTGCAGACAACTGTCGCATACGGTCGTGCATCGTTGTCGGCGTCGTTGCAACCGGTGTCAACGGTGTCACGATCTCACATACGACGTTCAAGGGGATCAACTGGGATTGCGCGGTTGATATCAATGGAGGCAGCGGGCACCTGATTGACAGTTGCGAACTCGAACGATTGATCGCCGCCATCCGGTTGACCGGAACGACTAGTTCGATCGTGCGCGGCAACTCGATACACGCACGATGGTGGGGTGTCCAACTGGTCGACACCGAGGGTTCGATCGTGACGGGCAACACGGTTGGTGGTGTGACGCGAGCAGTCGATGTCGACGGCGGTACCCAGGCCGAGATCACCGGCAACTCGGTGACCGACGGGGACAGCGGCTGCCTCGTTCAACGCGGAGCCTCCGACACGTCCGTGTCAGGCAATCGTTGGCAACGATGCCGAGTCGGGTTGGCCGTGTGGGATGCAGGCAAAGTCAACCACCACGGCAATACGTGTGTCGATCTTGCGGAAACTGGTTCGGCTCTAACCGTCGGGCCATAGTGACCCGCACGTGAGTTCAGCTTTCGGCTGCGCCTGAGGTCTTCTTGGCGCTCCGAATACGATCCTGCAGTTCTAGGTGAACCTTGCGAAGACGGATGTTCTTCGGAGTCACCTCGACGCATTCGTCAGTTGCGATGAACTCGAGCGCGTGTTCGAGTGACAACTCACGATACGGCGTCAAGCGGATCGTGTCGTCTGACGACGAGGCGCGCATGTTGGTGAGCTTCTTCTCACGACAGATGTTGACGTCCATGTCTCCGGCTCGGGCGTTCTCGCCGACGATCATGCCGCAGTACACATCGACACCCGGGCCGACCATCATGGTGGAGCGGTCTTGCAGGTTGGTCATGGCGTACGTCGTGGTCGGACCGGTTCGGTCGGCGACAAGCGAGCCACGCTCGCGTGCTCGAATGTCGCCAGCCCAAGGTTCGTAACCTTCAAAAATGTGACTGATCACGCCGGTGCCACGGGTTTCGGTAAGAAACTCGGTACGGAAGCCGATCAGACCGCGTGCAGGCACCAGATACTCCAAACGGACCCAACCGAGACCGTGGTTGATCATGTTTTCCATCCGGCCCTTACGTCCTGCGAGCAATTGTGTGACGACGCCGAGGTGCTCCTCTGGGACGTCTATCGTGACACGCTCGACCGGCTCGTGCTTCTTGCCGTCAACCAATCGGACGACCACCTCCGGCTTACCGACCGTGAGTTCGAAACCTTCGCGGCGCATCGTCTCGACCAGCACTGCGAGCTGCAACTCGCCGCGCGCCTGGACTTCCCAAGCATCAGGACGCTCGGTCGGGTTGACCCGAATACTGACGTTGCCGACGAGTTCGGCATCGAGCCGAGCCTTCAGGATTCGAGCGGTCAACTTGGTGCCCTCGCGCCCGGCAAGCGGCGACGTGTTGATTCCGATCGTCATCGCCAGGGCCGGCTCGTCGACCGTGATCGTAGGGAGCGGGTGCGGATCGTCTGGGTCGGCGAGCGTTTCACCGATCGTGATCTCGGAGATGCCAGCCACGGCGACGAGATCCCCTGGCCCGGCAGAATCGACCGGCACTCGAGTGAGTTGCTCGGTCAGGAACAACTCGACGACCTTGGTGCGTTGGATCGTGCCGTCGATCCGGCACCAGGCGACCTGCTGACCCTTTCGGATCGTGCCTTCCATCACCCGGCAGAGCGCCAGGCGACCGAGATACTGATTGGCGTCAAGGTTGGTGACCCACGCCTGCAGTGGCGCTCCTTCGGTGTAGGTGGGTGCTGGAATCGTTTCGAGAATGACGTCGCAAAGAGCGCTCAGGTCGGCACCAAGCACGTTGACGTCGGTCGATGCGAAGCCGTCACGACCCGAGCAGTACACAATCGGGAAATCGAGTTGGTGATCCTTGGCTTCAAGGTCCATGAACAACTCGTAGACCTCATCGACGACTTCGCGGATGCGCGCGTCGGGACGGTCGATCTTGTTAATCACGAGGATCACCGGCAGGTCGTATGCCAATGCCTTGCGGAGCACGAAGCGCGTCTGGGGGAGCGGCCCTTCGGCTGCATCGACCAGCAGCACAATGCCGTCGACCATCGTAAGTGCTCGCTCGACTTCGCCGCCGAAGTCGGCGTGGCCCGGAGTGTCGACGATGTTGAGCGTGACACCGTCCCACAGCACCGACGTGTTCTTGGCGAGGATCGTGATCCCTTTCTCGCGCTCGAGATCGTTCGAGTCCATCACTCGTTCGTTGAACGTTTGGTTGGCGCGGAACGCTCCGGCCTGCTTCAGCAGCGAGTCGACGAGCGTCGTCTTACCGTGGTCGACGTGGGCAACAATTGCGAGGTTCCGCAAGTCAGTGCGGCTCCGAAGATCGTCACGGGTGGCGATGGGGTTCTCAGACATGGCCTACCGAGGCTATCGGGGTCTGTGGCTGGAATCCCGTATATCAGATCCCGGTTCTCGCTGCAACACCCAATCTTGATTTGCATCAAATCACAGCGTGGCGATCCAGGTTGGCGATCGTTCGTCGTTGGTTGAGATCGGATCCGACGTAGGTCACGGTGAACACCGCAGTTCCGGCCAGCGTGATCATGGCGCCCGATGGGATGTCGGCATACCAGCTCGCATACATCCCGCTCAGCCCGAAGGCGGCACCGAGCAGCGGCGACAGCCACAGCATCCGACCGATCGAATTCGTCAACATGCGTGCAGTCCCGGCTGGCAGGACGAGCATCGCCGAGATCAGCAGCGCACCGATCACGCTCACCGACACGAGCACTGTTCCCGACAACACGAGCATCAGAATCGCGTCGGTACGTCCCACATTGATGTCCGACACGGCAGCAACCTCTGGATCGAACGTAACAAACGACAACTCGCGTTGCATCCCGACGACCACGCCGATGACGATTGCCCCGACCACGAGCACGGCAATGACATCGCGGTCGACCACCCCGAGTACGTTGCCGAACAGCACGGTGTCGAGCGTGCGGGCGACCCTGCCGGAACGGGATTGGATCGCCAGACCGATCGCGAACGACGCCGTCGTCACGACGCCAATCGCGGCGTCGGCCCCGACAATCCGGCGGCGCGATATCCGCCCAATCGTGAGCGCCGCCAGCACACCCCACAGGCCAGCACCAACAAAGTACGACACACCCATTACTGCCGAGATCGCCGCCCCACCGAACACGGCGTGCGACAGCCCATGTCCGATGTAGCTCATCGAACGCAGCACCACATACACACCGACCAAACCGCACAATCCTCCTGACAACGTTGCGACGAGCAGCCCGCGCTGGAAGAACCCGTATTGGAAAGGCTCGAACGCGTCAAGCGCCAGCGCAGTCGCGTTCACGCTGACCGATTCAGGTGGCGTTCGAGAACGACAGGCATCCCACCATGCTGCAGGACCTGCATGGGGGCGCCGTACGTGCGTTCAAGGATGTACGGATGGAGCACCTCGCTCGGTGGCCCGTCGGCGATGACGGTGCGGTTGAAGCAAATCAATCGCGGTAAATGTGCAGCGAGCCCGTTGATGTCGTGCGTGGTGAGCATGATCGACATTCCGTCGCGGTTGAGATCCGCAAGCAGGTGCAACATTTCGTGACGGGTTGCTACGTCGACACTGCCGGCTGGCTCGTCGAGCACGAGCAGGTCCGGCTGTCGCACCAGTGCTCTGGCGAGGAAAACACGCTGCTGTTGCCCGCCGGAGAGCGCCTTGATGTGACGGTCCCGCAGTTCTCCGATACCTAACTGTTCGAGTACGTGATCGATTCGCTGTGTTCGGGTGGGATCGAGGCGACGAAATCGCGGCCGGTCAACACTCATCGTCACGACGTCGCCAACGGTGACCGGAAACGACCAATCGACCGCCTCGACCTGCGGCACATACGCCAGCCGGAGACCGGACCGCAATCGAATCGCCCCATGCACCGGCTGGATGATTCCCAATAGCGCCCGGAGTAACGTGGTCTTGCCACACCCCGAGGGACCTACGATTCCTACAAAGTCACCGCCTGCGACCGCCAAATCGACGTCCTCGATGACGGGAGTACGGAGATACGAACACGAAACATGCTCGTACCGAGCAAGAACCGGCAACGCCTCCATCGCGCTGGAGCGTATATCACCCCGTTCAAGTCGCGATGGGCCAGTCATAGAGGGATTGAGCGCGACATGAACGGGCGGGCTGAGATCTGGTCTAGCGTTCGGTCATGAAGTTCGGGTTTGTGGTTCCTTGGGCTGACGCTGACGAGGTCGGCGAGTTGGCTGCTGTGGCCGAGGAGTCCGGCTGGGACGGGATCTTTCTCTGGGAACCCGTGTGGGGCGTCGACACATGGATCAGCCTCGCCCTTGCCGCCGTGCGAACATCGAAGATCCGAGTCGGCACGATGCTGACTCCACCATCACGCCGCAAGCCTTGGGAACTCGCCAGCCAAGTCGCAACTGTCGATCGACTCAGCGACGGACGTGTCACGTTGTCAGTCGGGATGGGGGCACCAGACACAGGCATGACGGCCTTCGGCGAGGTCTGCGATCGCAAGCAACGCGCCGAGTTGATGGACGAGTGCCTCGACATCGTGTGCGGGCTCTGGCATGGACAGCCGTTCACGTTCAACGGAAAGCATTACCAGGTCCATCCGACCGACTTCCCGACGATTGGTCACATCGTTCAGAATCCGCGGGTTCCGATCTGGTGTGTTGGCGCGCTCGGGTACGAGCGCTCGATGACAAGGGCAATGCGGTGGGACGGACTGATCCCACAGGTTGTCGAAAACGGAACAGCGCGACAGGCCACGCTCGACGAACTGAGATCGATCAAGGGCCAGATCCCCGACCGCAACTATGACGTGATCATCGAAGGCGTCGGGTCCGAGCATTCCCCCTCCGCCTGGGCTGACGCGGGCGCAACGTGGTGGTTGGAGACGCAATGGGACGCCGTCGGTCAAGCACGCCCGGCGTTGGCAACCTTCGATCGGCTACGAGAGGGACCTCCCGGCACGTAACCGATTACCTTCGGACGACGTGACTGCGCATGGCTGGAACTTCGCTGACGTCTTCGAGCGGATCGCCGATCAGATCCCCGAGGCCTTGGCACAGCAGCAAGGCGAGCGCCGCTTCTCGTGGGCCGAGTTCGATCGCCGGGCCGATGGAGTTGCCAAAGCGCTCTTGACCGGCGACCTCGTCGAGCAGGACAAGGTTGCCCAGTACCTATACAACTCACCCGAGTATCTGGAAAGCCAGTACGCCTGCTGGAAGGCGGGGATGGCGACGGTCAACACCAACTACCGTTACGCCGCTGACGAACTTGTGTACCTGTGGAACAACGCAGATGTTGTCGCCGTGGTATTCCACGGTTCGTTCGCCGACCAGATCGAAGCGATCCGTGATCGGGTACCAGGCGTACGTCTGTGGTTGTGGGTCGATAGTGATTCGAGTGTTTGTCCGGCGTGGGCGACATCGTACGAGGTGGCGGCGAAGAGGGCTCCAGGTCGCACATCTGGCCCGTGGGGGCGGTCAGGAGACCATCTGATCCTGCTCTATACCGGGGGCACAACAGGGATGCCAAAGGGCGTGATGTGGCGACAGGACGACGTCTTCGGTGCGCTCGATGCCAACAACCGCAAGCGGATGCCGCCAGAACAAGACCTCGTCGCGATCGGCGAACGGGTCACGCGTCCGGGCCCGCGCGGGATGCCCGGTGCGCCGCTGATGCACGGCACCGGTTTCTTCAACGCCGTCGGCACGCTGATGGTGGGGGGATCGATCACCACGATGCCCGGCCGCAACTTCGATCCAGTTGAACTACTCGGCACGATCGAGAACGAACAGATCAACTCGATCTCGATCGTCGGTGACGCGTTCGCCAAACCGATTCTCGCGGCCCTCGATGCCGAACCGGATCGCTGGGACATTTCATCGCTGCGGGTGATCGTGTCATCCGGCGTGATGTGGTCGAAGGAGACCAAGCGGGGTCTCTCACGCCACAACCCGCGACTGATCATGGTTGACGCGCTCGGATCGAGCGAGGCAATCGGGATGGCAACCAATATTTCGACCAGCGAGTCGGGTGACGAGACTGCCAAGTTCGAACTTGGCCCGAACGGCCGCGTACTCACTGCCGAAGGTCGTGACGTCGTTCCAGGTTCAGGCGAACTCGGTCGAGTTGCCCTGCGGGGCTTCACGCCGATCGGGTACTACAAGGACCCTGAGAAATCTGCGGCCACATTCGAGACGGTGAACGGTGTTCGCTACTCGATCCCTGGCGACTGGGCAGAAGTGCTCGCCGATGGCAGTGTCAAACTTCTCGGACGCGGCAGCCATTGCATCAATACGGGAGGCGAGAAGGTCTACCCGGAGGAAGTCGAGGAATGCCTCAAGATGCACCCATCAGTCGCAGACGCCGCAGTCATCGGACTCCCCGACGAACGTTTTGGCGAGGCGATCACAGCGCTCGTCGAGCTGACACCCGGTGTAACGTTCGACGAACAAGCTCTAATCGACCATGTCAAGAGCAAGCTGGCCCGCTACAAGGCACCCAGGCGAATTGTCTTGGTCACCACGGTCGGTCGCGCCGTCAACGGCAAGCTCAACTACACAACACTCAAGTCGATCGCGCTTGACCCGGAGTCGGGCTCAGCAACGTGATTCTCGTGTGCATCAGCCGACGAAGATCGTCGCTCCGTCGTCGATCGAAGGGCAGTTGTTCGAGGCGATCGATCCACGGAGTTGCGTGCGCCACCAAATCGTCGATCACCATCAACGTTGCCCGAGCCGGCAGTCCGAGTCGAACACCGAGTTCAAGCATGATTCGACGCGAAACCTGCGTCTGCCGGGTTCCAGCGATCGCTAACGCCATCGTGTGGTCGCCGTACGGATAGGTCGACGGCAAGTCGTAGGCGGGAGAGGGTTGCCACTCACCGTCACGATGGAGAATCGAGAGGTTCTTGGCGTGAAGGTCACCGTTGCCGGTGATCACGGCGAACACCAATTGACGCACGATCATGCGCATCGCTGCCAGTCGGGCGGCACAGGGCAGTGTGAGCACCTCCACCAAGGCTTCGGTGTCGAGCGCGTACTTGTCGGCCGGGTAGCGCCTGGCGACCTGGCACCCGTCCTCGCACGCCAACCCTGTGATCCCCCCGTCGAGTTCCCGAATCCTGTCGAAACGCTCGACCAAGAGGCCCTCACGACCGTCGGTGTCGCGTACGAGTCGCCAGCCGGTGGTGGTCATCCCGCAGTCACGGGCCATTTCGAGAAAGAACGCCTCGTTGGCCACCAGATGAGGGAACTCGGGTGGATCGAGTTTGAGGATGTGACTTGCGCCGCCGTATGTGATCGGCACGCTGATCATGCGCCCTGACACCTTGTCCTGGACGCCAGCGATTCCGCCGCGGTCCGGATCAGAACCGGTGGCCAGCGCAAACAATTCAGTGAACGAAACGGCGGTAATGTCAGCCGCGTCACGTGCAGTTGCACCGATGTGCGGCACCGGTTCACCAGCGACGACGACCTGCACATCACCGACTGGATCATCCCCCACCGCGAGCAGCATCGAGAAGTCGTCGTCGGCTGATGTCTTGAGCGCAGATCGCAACGCAGTCAATCTGCGGCCCTCGGGCAACAGTCCAGCGAAGTACTGGGGAACCGCTCGTGCTGGAGTCTGAACGGTCTCAGTGGTAACTGGCAACGAGGTGGCGACTGCCCGCCCACCACCGGACACGTAGTCAGCCGAGTAGGAGAACTCGACGTGATCAACTCGTCGCGTCAGGTGGGCGGCGAGATGCCCGGCTTTGTAGACGTCCGCACGGTCGACCTGAACGAGGTCAGCGAACATCAACCGACTCCGTCGGGCTGACGACACGAAGCGTGAGACCAAGTACGGCCAGCACGGCAACCAGCACGTCAAGTCGTGTGGTTGGTTTGCCCGATTCGATGGCGTGAACGGAACGAGTCGACACGTCGGCGAGAGCGGCAACCTCGTCTTGGCGAAGTCTGAGATACTTGCGACGAGACCTGACGAGTTGGGCCATCTCCGACGGAGCGACATCTGCATGATCGTGCATATTTATACACGATATCACTCACAGCTTCCCAGATCAACAAGTTTCTGCACGATCATGCACGCAAACTGCGTTCAGCTGAGAATATCCCGGCCACAACTATACATTATGTACGATCGTGCAGAATTCACACGCGATGTTGGCACAGATTCGGGCGGCGTGCAACGCAGCGGATACTGGCGGTAGCTTTCCGACCATGACTGAGGCGCTTGGATTCGACGGCAAGGTTGCGATCATCACGGGGGCCGGTGGCGGGCTCGGTCGCCAACACGCCCTGTTGATGGCATCTCGCGGTGTCTTGGTATTGGTCAACGACCTCGGTGGAGCGGTCGACGGAACCGGAAGCGACAAGGGCGCTGCAGAACGGGTCGTCGACGAGATCAAAGCTGCCGGAGGCGAAGCCGTCGGCGACACGAACTCCGTCGCCACAGCTGACGGCGGGGCGGCGATCGTACAGTCGGCGATCGATGCGTTCGGGCGCGTCGACATCGTGATCAACAACGCCGGCATCCTGCGTGACAAGGCGTTCCACAACATGACGCCCGACCTGTTCGATGCTGTGATCGACGTTCATTTGCGAGGCGCATACCACGTCACCCAACCGGCGTGGCGGCTGATGCGCGAGCAAGGCTACGGCCGCGTGATTTCGACAGTGTCTGGCGCGGGAATCTTCGGCAACTTCGGACAAGCGAACTACGGTGCCGCCAAGATGGGCCTGATCGGGTTTACCCGCGTGCTCGCCGTCGAAGGTGCCAAGTTCAACATCAAGGCCAACGTCATCGCGCCGGTGGCGATGACCCGCATGACTGAAGCCATCCTCGGGCCGCTCGGCGACAAGCTCGACCCCAAGTTCGTATCGCCGCTCGTCACCTATCTCGCCCACGAGAGCTGCGAGCCGACCGGTCGCGTCTTCTCGGTCGCCGGCGGCAGGGTCGCCGAGGTATTCATTGCCGAGGGTCATGGCTACGTCAATCCGGAGATGACGCCAGAGGATGTCGCCGCCAACCTTGACGCGATTTCGAACCGTGACGACTACGTGATCCCCACCCAAATGAGCGACGAGATCGACCTGTACCTCAAACACCTGGCGTGAGCAACGCTGTCGACCGGCCGCATCTGACAAACTACGGCGATGAGTGACCAGGTAACTGAACCAAACGGGCAGGGCGAACGCGGTGTCGGCGGGATTCCGTTCAAACTGATCGGGCTCTTGCTCGTTGTCGTGGCTATCGCCGTCGGCTTCTTCCAGAACAATGACGACGCGCCTGTCGCGTTCCTCTGGATGGATTCCACGAAACCCGTTTGGGTCGTGATCGCTCTCAGTGTGATCGCCGGAGTTGCGCTCGATCGATTGTTCACCTGGCAATGGAGACGGGCTCGCAGACGCAAAGACTCCAACAACAGATCGTGAGATTGATGCCGTCGACCGACGGAGTCGAACTCGCCCTGCACGACTTCGGTGGTGACGGCCCACCACTCCTGATCGTTCACGCCACCGGATTCCACGCCCGCTGCTATGTGCCAATCGTCCAAGAGTTGCGGGATCGATTCAGGTGCTGGGGGCTCGACGTTCGCGGCCACGGTGCGTCGTCCGTTGCGCCCGACTGGGATCCGGACTGGAGGGCCTTCGGCAACGATGTGAGCACGGCGTGCGAGGCGATCGCTCCCGACGGTGGGATCGTCGGATTCGGTCATTCGATGGGGGGCGCAGCACTACTGATGGCCGCCTATCGATCCGCCGACCGCTTTGACCGACTCGTTCTCTTCGAACCAATCACCCGCCCGATCAATGAGCTCGACAGGCTCGCGAGCGCCCAACTTCCTTTGATTCAGGGTGCGCTTCGCCGTCGTCGCAGATTCGATTCATTCGACGACGCCTACGAGAACTATCGCCTCAAACCACCGCTGTCGCTGATGGTTCCCGAAGCGCTTCACGAGTACGTGCGCGGTGGGTTCGTGGAAGTCGGTGGCGACGACGGGCGTTGTGTCGAGTTGATATGCACGCCAGAACTCGAAGCGCAGATCTTCATCAAGGCGGGCGAGAACGGCGTGTGGGAGTTGCTTGCCTCGATCACGACGCCCACCACCGTGATCGCCGGCCACATCGTGAACCACCAACCGGCGGAAGTCGCAGAACGGATCGCCGGTCAACTTTCTGATGGTGAATACGTGTCTCTGCCCCACGTCACCCACTTCGGCCCCTTCACCCACCCCACCGAGATCGCCGAGCTGATCACCCTCGGGTAGATCGGGCATCGCGCTGACGCGTCGGTCGGCTGACTGTGACAGCCCTCGCGTACGATGATCTACATGTATGACGTGCCGACGAGTTTGTCGCCTTCTCGGGTCGAGTCGTTCCTTTCGTGCCCATTGGCGTTTCGGTTCGCCAGCATCGAAAAACTGCCTGATCCGCCAACCATCGCTACGACCCGTGGCTCACTCGTTCATCGGGCGTTGGAGCTGCTGTTCATGAACCCGGCGGCCGAGCGCACTCCGGTGGCACTCGATTGCAGTGTCGAATCCGCAATCGTCGAATACCGCACCGATCCCGACTTCACGCAATTGTCCTTGGGGCAGGCCGAGATCGAGACGTTCGAGCAGGACTGCCGTGCCTTGGCCGCCAACTATCTCACGATGGAGGATCCGACCACCGTTCGCGACATTGGGCTCGAGCTGCGACTGGAAGCAAGCGTCGGGGAACTCACGTTGCGGGGAATCATCGACCGTCTCGAGTTGAACGACGAGGGCGAGTTGGTCGTCACCGACTACAAGACCGGTCGCGCACCGAGCCAGAACTACGAGCGGAAGAGTTTGTCCGGCGTGCATTTCTATTCGTTCTTGTGTGAGTCGCTGTTCGGCAAACGACCCGCCGCTGTCCGATTGATGTACCTCAAGTCTGGCGAAACGATCACGGCGATTCCGAACGAGCAGTCGTCGAAGTTTTTGACCACGCGCACCAACGCGGTGTGGAAGGCCGTGGCGACCGCCTGCGAGCGCGACGATTTCCGCCCCAAGCAGGGTGCGCTCTGCAACTATTGCGCCTATCAGCGTTGGTGCCCGGCTTTCGGAGGCGATCCGTCGCTTGCCAAGGTTGAGGCACCACTGGTGCTCGGCAACGCTGTCGCCGCATGAGTACGCCTGGCGCCGGCCGATTCGGCCCGCGAGTCGATCAGTTCGATCAGCGGATCGACTCGCTCCTCGAACAGGTTCGGGGTACACCGGCGCTCGACAAGTTGATGACGGCCGCCACGCACGCCGGCGAGTTCAGCGCGATCTGGCACGTCCTCAGCATGCTGCGGGGTACCAGGAAGCATCGCCACGATCAAGTCATCGCCCTCGCCATCGGGCTCGGCGCCGAGAGCCTGATTCTCAACCAAGGCCTCAAACGGATCTTTCGCCGGGAACGCCCGACCGAGGCTGGCGACGATCGGTTTGCGATCCGAAAGCCGCTGACCTCGTCATTCCCGAGCGGGCACGCATCCGCAGCTGCATTCGCGGCGATCACGTTGATCCGATGGGACGGCAAGCGATCGATCCTGATGTGGGGCGGCGTCGCCGCGGTGGTGGCGGTGAGCCGACCGTACGTCCGAATCCATCATGCCTCTGACGTCGTCGGTGGGATCATCGCAGGCACTGCGATGGCAGCGGTCGCCAAACGAATCTTCCGCGTGACCGGCATCGAGCGTGACCGGCATCGAGTAGGTCAACGACGCCACAACGCTCGTGGCGCGATCTGGTCTGTCACTGATTGATCGCGCCAGCGGACGTCGGGGTGTACTCGGCGTAAGGTTGACGCCATGACGGAGATGCGGTTCGACCGGGCGATGAGCGACGCGGAAGGGCTGATGTGGCGACTCGAGAAGGACCCCCATCTGTCGTCGACGTTCGGTACCGTGACGATCCTCGACCGAGCGCCCGATTTCGACACGTTTCGACGGCGGATGGATCGCGCAGCGATGGCAATCCCGCGCCTACGTCAACGCGTGATGCCGGCTCCGGCGAATCTGTCTCCGCCGATCTGGGTTGACGACCCTGATTTCGATATCGATCTGCACGTCCGTCGCATCGCCTGTCCGAAACCGGGCAGCTTGCGTCAGGTGCTCGACCTGGCTGCGCTGAGCATGGCTGATCCATTCGATCGGACCCGCCCGCTCTGGCAGTTCATCGTCGTGGAAGGAATGCGTGGCGGCAAGGCAGCGGTGATCCAGAAAATGCATCACACGATCACCGATGGTGAACGCGGTGTCGAACTCTCGCTCCAGTACCTCGACTTCGACCGTGACGCCCCCGAGCCAACGCCAATCGATCCCGACGACATCGACTACGTCGAGCCACCCGAGACCGGCACCGCAGACTCCATTCGCGAGTTCATGATCGGCAGCATCCGTATTCCACTCGGAATCGCCAAACAAGTTCGCGAGTTACTTGCCGATCCGGCAGGAATTCCGGCTGCGTCGAGCGCCGCAGCGCGGACCGCGAAGGGGATCGTGTCACAGCTCTCCGACACTGAACACGCTCGCTCCCCACTATGGACGCACCGCTCGTTGAAGCGAACGATCCAGCCTGCCAGGGCCCCATTCAAGGAGACCAAGGCAGCCGCCAAGCGACTCGGCGGCACGCTCAACACGGCGTTCCTCACCGCTTCGGCTCATGCAGCGTCGCTGTATCACGAGGAAATGGGTTCACCCGTCGAGGTGCTTCGCGCATCGATGGCGATCTCGACTCGTACCAAGGACTCTGGCGCCAACGCTTTCTCGATCGTCCGGATCCTGGCACCCACAGGCGAGATGCCGATTGGCGATCGGTTCCTGGCGATCCAGGAGGCAACCCTGATCGGTCGCGAGGCCAGTGCGGCGGCAGGGCTCGACACGCTGGCAACTGTCGCCTCGACGTTGCCGACCTCGCTGATCACCCGTCTGGCCCGCCAGCAGGGCCAGACGATCGACTTCGCCACCTCGAACGTCAAGGGTTCACCCGTGCCCTGTTTCATCGCCGGAGCACAACTGCTGGAGATCTATCCGATCGGACCACTCGGCGGCGTGGCATTCAACCTGACGCTGATGTCGTACCTCGGGAGTCTCGACATGGCGCTCAATATCGACACGGCAGCGGTTGCAGAACCGGCCTTGCTCACCGACTGCCTCCAGCGTTCCTTCAAGGAACTCGCACGGGCCTAGCCGGCCCGGCAACCGAGTGGGATCAGTGTTTGGCGGTGAGCAGTGTGCGCACGTCGAGCAGCAGGTCGGCGACTTCGCCAGACGACACCAACTCGCGACGCATCATCTGTGCCAACGCTTCGTCGATCACGCTGACTGCTTCGATCAGGACGGCCGCGCGGGCTGCCTCTCGGTCAATCGCTGGCGTCTCGGTGAGCTGCGTGTCGGTCATCGCCGTCACGGTATCCCGATTTTCTCCGTCGCGCGCGCACCTACGATGTGATCAATGGAACTCAACGGAAAGCACGTCGTCGTTACGGGGGCTGCAGGAGGGATCGGATCGGCTCTGGCGCGGGCATTTCACGCCGAGGGTGCACGTGTTGTGCTCTCCGATCTGCGCGGGGCGGCGGCGGTCAGTACCGAGCTTCCGGGCTCGTTGAGTGTCACCGCCGACATGGGCGTCGAGGCCGGCACCGTCGCCCTGATCGATGCCGCCGAAGCTGCCTTCGGTCCGATCGACCTCTACTTCGCCAACGCCGGAATCGGCGTCGGCACCGACCCAATGGATGCCGAGGAACTCTGGGAGGTGTCGTTCAACGTCAATGTGCACGCCCATCGTTGGGCGGCCCGGCGATTGCTTCCAGGCTGGCTAGAACGCGGCGAGGGCTATTTTTGCTCGACTGCATCAGCTGCGGGGCTGCTCGCCCAGATTGGCGCAGCGCCATACAGCGTCACCAAGCACGCCGCTGTTGCGTTCGCCGAATGGCTCGATATCACCTATGGCAACCGCGGGCTCAAGGTCAGTTGCCTCTGCCCGCAGGGCGTCAACACGAACATGATCAACCAGGGCGATCAACTTGGTAACGGCGGCAACGTGGTCCGCATGGTCGCCGCGATCCTCGAGCCAGAAGACGTCGCGCTCACCGTGGTCGACGCCATTCGACACGAGCAGTTCCTGATCCTCCCCCATCCGGAGGTCGCCGACTACATGGCACTGAAGGGCTCCGATCATCCCCGTTGGCTCGGCGGAATGCGCAAGCTGCAGCGCCGAGTCCTCGGTCTTTGACCCGACGTGTTCGTGACCCAAGTCGATGCCTGAGCGCACACTGAACGCAGTCGGATTGCGACTTGGCGAACCAATCCGGTTTCGCCGTAACGACACCGGCCGATGGATCGAAGGCAAGGTCGCTCGGATGGAAACCGACGGCAGCATCACGCTTCACGATCCGCAAGGTGCCTCGCGCTCGCTTCGCCCTGAACGAGTTCAGGTTCGTCGCCCTGGCAGCCGCGGACACCTCGTCTGGAAGACCGTCAGCGACGTTGCCGTCACATGGGAACAACTCGAGATGTTCTAGCGATCTCGCGGCTAACGGCCGCCGGAGCAGTTGATGAACGTGCCGGTGACATAACTCGAAGCCGGAGAAGCGAGCCACATGATCGCTTCGGCAACCTCCTCCGCCTGACCACCGCGTCGCATCGGCACGTTGACCGACAACTTGCCGACCCGATTCTCGATACCGGACCGGTCGTGGATATCGGTGTAGATCAATCCGGGTCGAACGGCGTTGACCCGTACCCCTTCGGTCGCCACCTCTTTCGCCAAACCGATCGTCATCGAATCGATCGCACCTTTCGTGGCGGCGTAGTCGACGTACTCGTTCGGGCTGCCGAGGTAGGCCGCCGCCGATGACAAATTGACGATCGAGCCACCGGCCCCACCGTGACGGGTGGACATTCGACGAACCGCCTCGCGGGCGGCGATAATCGCTCCGACGACATTGATCGCGAAAACCTCTTGCAGCCGAGCGAGGTCGAACTCATCGAGTCGGCAAGCCCGATGCAACGTGCCGGCGTTGTTGACGAACGCCGCCATTCCGCCGAATTCAGTCACGGTTCGGTCGAACAGGTCAATGACCTGCCGTTCTGACCCGACGTCGGCCTGAACCGCGAGCATGCGCGCCCCTGCGCGTTCTCCACTGGCGACTACCGATGCTGCCGCGTCAACGTCGCGGAGGTACGAGATGACTACGTCGTATCCACGGTCGGCCGCCATACGGGCCGTTGCCGCTCCGATTCCTCGGCTGCCGCCTGTGATCAGCATGATCGGACGTGCTTCGCTCATCACGCGATTCTGACCGAAAGATTGCGACGGCACGATCACCGGACGAACGAGTAGCGTTACCGCGTGGCTGACGACAATACCGAGGTCCCCTTACACACCCGTATCGCCGACGACCTCTTGGATGGCCGATCAGCGGTCAGCTCGCCCCGACTGTCCCCCGACGGTACCCGCGCCGCATGTGTCGTGGCGACGATCGATCTCGATGAGAACACGACTCGCACTCGGGTTTGGCTCGATGGTTCGGCGATCTCTGCAGGTCCATACGATGGGCAGCCGCGATGGTCACCTGACGGTCGCTGGCTGGCCTTCACGAGTCGGCGCGGCGAGAAGAAGGGCGACTCGACGCTGCACGTGTTGCCGATCAGCGGCCCTGGCGAAGTCCGCACCGTGTGCGAGATGCCCGACGGCCTCGGAGACGTTGCTTGGTCACCGGATGGGCGGTGGATCGCGTTCACGAGCCGCACCCGTGACCCGCGCTACGAGGCCAAGGACGTCAGTTGGCAGGCACCCCGCAAGATCGAGAAGTACATGAGCCGACTGAACGGCGAGGACTGGGTATTCGACCGGCCACAACACATCTACGTTGTCGCCGCCGACGGAACCGCCAAACCGCGCAACCTCACACCTGGAGCGTTCCAACACTCGGACATTTCGTGGTTGGCCGATTCATCTGGTGTGGTGACGAGTGCGTCGCGGCACGACGACTGGGATCTCGATCTTGCGCGTGACCTGTACGTCGTACCGCGCGACGGAGAGATACGGGCGCTGACAACCCAAACCGGGCAATACGGATCGCCGGCCGTTTGCCCTGACGGTTCGCACGTTGCTTTTGTCGGCAACGACGATCCCAGCACGTACCCGCAGAACAACAAGGTTGGCGTGATCGGCCTCGACGGCGGTCAACACCGGTGGGTTTCGAACCGACTCGACCGAACGTTCACCGAGGCTCCGGTCTGGATCGACAACGAGACCCTGATCGCCCTGGCGCAGAACAGAGGCGAAACGCACGTGCAGCGTCTCAACGTTGACGGACGTATGCCAGAGCCGATCTCGAGCGGGCCGCTCACGATATCCGCCCTCGACTACGCCAACGGAGTCACCGCCACAACACGTTCGACTGTCGAAAGCCCGCCAGAACTCTGGATCGAGCGAGGCGATCATCCCGCCGAACAGGTCACCCATGTGACCCGTTCACATCGCGGTTGGGAGAAGTTCGTTGCACCGTGCACCGACGGATCAGGCGACATCGACGCATGGATCATGCGGCCGGACAACTTCGATCAAACCAAGCGCTACCCGGTGTTGCTCAATGTCCATGGCGGACCATTTACGCAGTACGAGGAAGTGTTCTTCGACGAAGCTCAGATGCAGGCCGCCGCCGGCTTCGTCGTCGTGATGTCGAACCCACGCGGCGGAAGCGGACGCCACACGGCATGGGGCCAGGCGATCATCGGTCCGAAGCATCCTGTTACGCCTGGCCTGGGCTGGGGATCGGTCGACGTCGACGACGTGATGGCGGTGCTCGATGCAACGCTCGAACGGTACCCATTCTGCGACTCCGACCGCGTCGGCATGCTTGGCGGCAGTTACGGCGGATACATGGCCACGATGTTGGCCACGCGGTACAGCAACCGGTTCAAAGCAGTCTGCTCAGAACGCTCCGTGAACAACATGCTCACCGAGGAATGGTCAAGCGACATCGGATCGTTCTTCAAGGCCGAGCACGGCCCGGGTCCGGTCGAGGATCCCGGCGAATACGCGCGTATGTCGCCAATTCACTTCGCCAACCACATCGATGTACCCATGCTGCTGATTCATTCGGAGGAGGACTATCGCTGTCCGATCAGCCAGGCCGAGGAACTCTGGATGACACTCCGCATGCTCGGCAAGGACGTGACGTTCTACCGATTTCCCGGTGAGAACCATGAGTTGTCGAGGGGCGGCTCGCCCGTTCATCGCCGCATGCGAGCCGAGATCATTCTCGACTTCTTTGCAGAAAAACTCGATCGGGATCGGACCTGATGTCGGCGCGTCGCTGGACGTCGGCGGCGTTATGCATCGGCATGATTTTGGCGCAGGCGATTTCGTCGCCCGCTGCTGCTGAACCGAGTACCCAGCAGGCGCGATTCGAGATCATCCTCAACGACGTCACCGATGCTGACGCACTGGCGTCCACGCGCTCCCGTGTGATCGAACTCGGAGGTCGGGTGCTTCAGGAGGCGCCGGGCGTACTTGTCGTGAGGTTGCCGGTCGACGCCCGAAAGCAGATCGCAGAAAACCTCGACGGGCAGATCCGTGAACCACTGCTGCTCGATATCCGCCCCGAACGGCTCCCTGTAGCGGAAGATTTTCCCGAGTTCGGCCCGACGGCCGGAAGCGAAGTCGGGATCACCAACGCCGACGACTGGCACCTCGCCGGGTTCACAGGCGTTGGCGTCAGGATCGGCGTGATCGATTTCTTCGACATTCCGCTGTACTGGGATACGAACAGTGCCGAACTCCCCCCGCGACCGGTCGCAGGGGTCACCGCGAGATGCTTCGGTTTCGGAACCGACTGCACGTCAGAGTTCTTCGACGGGCGTGATCAATTCGCCGACGAGGATCACGGTGTCGCGGTAGTCGAGATCATTCGCGACATGGCACCCGATGCCGAAGTGTTTCTCGGGCAAGCGCATGACATTGCCGACTACTACGACCTCGTCGATTGGTTCGCCGACAACGGGGTCTCGATCATCAGCCGTTCACTCGGCAGTCGCTACGACGGGCCAGGTGACGGCCGCGGCGATCTCGACAGCATCGCCGCCTATGCGACCCAGCGTGGCATCCTGTGGGTCAACTCAGGTGGGAACAACGGTGCCAATAAGTACTACCGCCATCCCGTTCGGCTCCTGGGTGACAAGGTCGCCTTCGGTCCGTCGGGATCGAATACGTTCTTGCCGTTCATCAACTGCATCTCGCTCGGCGGGATTCGTTGGGCCAACGACTGGAATCTCCCGCCAGCCGAACGAACCGACTACGACGTGTACGTCTGGCAAGACCCGGCCGGCCTGGGCACTCCCGTCGCCAGCGGAACCGATGATCAACACCAGGGGGCACCACCGATCGAACATGTACTCGGCGCCATCTGCCCCGACCCCGGACGATCATTGTTTCTGGAGATTCGGTGGCGGGGTGGCGACCCGACGGGCGACGTGATCGAAATTCTCGACTACGGGTTTGGAATCGCGGCGTACTCGCAAGTTGCCTATTCGGCCTCGACGTCGATCGTCGACTCGAACGTCGCCGGCGTAATTTCCGTTGGTGCCATCGACGGGCCGGCGACGGGCACGATTGCCGGATACAGCTCCCAGGGGCCGACCAACGACGGGCGAATCGTTCCGTCCGTATCGGCACCCTCTGGCTTCCAGAGCGCGGTGTTCGCCAGTTCGGGATCCGGTGCCACATTCTCCGGCACCAGCGCTTCGGCACCCGTCGTCGCTGGCGGGGCGGCGTTGCTGCTCGATGCAGATCTCGTCGACGGACCCAACTCGCTCGGCGACCTCGTGCGGAACACAACCATCGACCGTGGGACCGGCGGGCCCGACAACGTGTACGGAGTCGGAGAATTCCGGCTTCCGGCACCACCGTCCGGGTTCGGGATCGATCAGACACCTTCACGATTTGTTCCCGCCCTGGTTCCGAGCCGAATCCTCGACACCCGTCCAGAATCCGCTATCGAACCACAGGGTGCCGGTCTGGTCGGCGCCCTGTGGCCAGGCGAGATACTGCGGCTACCCGTCATCGGATTGGCTGGCGTGCCGTCGACGAACGTGACCGCGGTCGCTGTCAACATCGTCGCAGTCGACTCGGACCGGCCGAGTTTCGTCCAGGCGTTGCCGACATTTCGAGCGTCGGTCGGTGAGTACTCCAACCTGAATACCGATGCAGCCGGACAGACGCGTGCAAACTTTGCCATCGTTCCGGTCGGCGACGACGGCACCGTCTCGCTCTACTCGATCGCCGCAGGCAACCTTGTCGTTGATCTACTCGGCTGGTTCGAAGCCACGCCTGGACCAGTCTCCGGCGGTCGATTCGTCGAGCTTCCCATCGCAGAACGTGTGCTCGATACCCGATTCGACACTCCACCGACACCTGTCCAGTCGGGGACCAGCCGTGCAGTCAGATGGCCGGCCGGCGTCGACCCGAGTCAGGTGTCTGCCCTCGTTGTGACGGTAACGGGCACAGCAGCCTCAGATCACGGCTGGGTGCAGGCCTACCCATCCGACCAGCCTGGCATCGTTGGCAGGACATCCACGATCAACCTCGCGCCAGGAGGGACTGTGGCCAATACGGCGATCGTCCCTGTCGGGTCGAACGGCATCTCGGTCACAGGGTTCTTTCTCGGTGCCGGCGGCGCTGATGTCGTGGTTGACGCGATCGGGTACATCACGTCAGCGGCCGCGACTGTGCCGGTTGCCGACGATGGTCTGTATGTGCCGGTTCGCCCGAATCGGGCCTTCGACTCACGACTCGGAACTGGAGACCTGGTCGATCATCAAGTCGTGGTCGTCGACGGGTCCGACGCACCGGGGGTCGAAATTCCGGCTGATGCATCGGGCGTTGTGTGGAACATCGCAGCGATCGTGGTGACACGACCTGGATTCGTTCGCGGATGGGCAGCCGATCAGAACGAACCCGTCACGTCGGCGTTGAACTGGACGACTCCCGGTGAGGTGCGAGCGGCGGCGGCGATCACTGCCGTGGATCAAGGTCGTGCCCGATTCCTCATGGAGGATGGGTCGGCGAATCTGTCGACCCCCGTCGGAGGATTCATCGCTGACGTGTTTGGTTACTTCACCTGACTAGTCGCTCAGCCAACTGTCGATCAACTTTCTGGCAATCGAGATTCCAGGCGGAATCATCGGCAGGTCTTGGCGCCGATACCAACCAGCGTCGGCGATCTCGCGCGTATCGCAGGCAATCTCGCCGGACTCATACTCGGCGCGAAAGCCGACCATCAGGCTGTTCGGGAACGGCCACGGCTGGCTTCCGAAATACGTCGGATTGGTGACCGTCAGGGCGACTTCTTCGTGAACCTCACGGATCACGGCCGCCTCCAGCGACTCGCCCGGCTCGACGAAGCCAGCAAGGCACGAGTACATCGGAACGGTCCATTGCACACCGCGCGCCAACAACGCTTCCTGTTCAGGGCCCGCTTGGCCCCGCGTGACGAGTGTGATCATCGCTGGCGAGAGCCGCGGGAAAGCAAGCATCGTGCATGCCGGGCAGCGCATCGCCCGCTCGTCCGTTAGCAACTCGGTTGGCTCGCCGCAGCGGCCGCAGAATCGATGTGTGCGCGCCCATTCGACGATTTGAACCGCTCGTCCAGCGGCAAGCCATTGGTGCTCGGGTGCGCGACCAGAGAATGAACGCAGATCGACGGCAGCGCCGTCGCTGGGGTCGTCACCACGGGGCACGTCGACGGCCCACCACGCATGCCCATCAACCACGCCGATGAAGTGTCGAGTCCAATCATGCTCGGCAGGCCGGTCATCAATCCAGACCGAGGCACCCACGATGTGCAAATACTGATGCTCCCCACCGTGGTCACCAGGGAGCACATTCAGTGGCCGAAACCGTTCGTCGACCATCACCGTCAGCTGACGTCGGCGATCGCCGCTTCGAGGGCGTCGAGGCCAGAGTCGAGCTCGTCGGCGGTGACATTCAGCATCGGAGCAAGGCGCACGACGTTGCCGTACAGACCGCCCTTGCCGACCAGTAGGCCGTGGGCTTTGGCGGCTTCGTGGATCGCGCCGGTGCGGACTTTGTCGGGCTCGGTAGTGCCCGGATGACACATTTCGAAGGCCCACATCAGACCGCGGCCGCGCAACTCTGCGATCCATGGCGTCGACTCGACAAGCGGACGGAACCGGGTGTCAAAACGCTCGCCCATGACTTTGGCGTTGGCCTGCAGGTCGTTGTCGAGCACGTACTGCAGGGTCGCTCGCCCAGCGGCCGCCGACAACGGGTTGCCACCGAAGGTCGAGAAGTTGAGCACCTTGATCGTGTCCATGATCTCGGCCCGGGCAACGATCCCGGCCAGCGTGATCCCATTGCCGACGCCCTTGGCGAACGTCAACATGTCGGGTACGAGCCCATGCGCCTGATAGCCCCAGAAGTGTTCGCCGGTACGACCCCAACCGGTCTGGACCTCATCCGAAATGAACAGGATTCCGCGGTTCGACAGTTCCTTGTGGAACTGGCCGAACATGCCATCGGGTGGGGTCGCGAACCCACCGACACCCTGGATCGGTTCGGCAATCAGACACGCAACATCGCCTGCAGATGTCATGTCGAGCAGTTGCACGAGATCGTTGACGCAGGCCTGTGAGTAGGCGTCGTCGTCGAGTTCCCTGAATGGTGAACGCAACCGATAACCGCCTTGGACGAACTGCACCTGCAACCCGCTCAACGCCGTCGATGACCACGCCGAATGCGACGTGATCGCCTGCGCCGTGAAGGAGCGGCCGTGGTAGCTGTTGCGAATTGCCAGCACCTGATTCGACTTGCGATACGACGTCGCCAGCAGGATCGCCGTGTCGTTGGCTTCGGTTCCCGACGGGGTGAAGAAAACGCGCGCGTCGGGAATTCCAGACTGGGCGGCGATCATCTCGGCCAGTTCGATCATCGGCTCGGACAGATACAACGTGGAGGTATGCATCACTTTGGACGCCTGCGCGATCACAGCCGCCGTCACCGCTGGATTGTTGTGCCCCACCATCGTGGTGAGCACACCGCCGAAGAAATCGAGGTATCGATTGCCCTCCAGATCCCAGACGAAGCCGCCATCGGCATGGTCGATCGAGATCGGCTCTGCATAGTACGGGGAAAGAAACGAAGGAAGCACCCGGCGGTAGCGGGTAGCAAGGTCGGCACTGGTCGTCACGGTCCGAAACGTTACTCCGAGCGGGGGTACTGTCAGAGGCCGAACTGCGGTCACAGATACGGAGCTGCTGACGATGGCTGATCTACATCCCCAACTGATCGATGTTGCGTTCCTGCTCGGGACGTGGACCGGGAGCGGTCGCGGCGAGTATCCGACGATCGAACCATTCGAATTCACCGAGGTGGTTACGTTCGACCACGTCGGCAAACCGTTCCTGGCGTACACACAACGAACCAGGTCGATCGCCACCAACATGCCGATGCACGCCGAGTCGGGCTATTGGCGGTTTCCGGTACCGGGCCTCGTTGAGGTCGTATTGAGCCACCCGACGGGAATCACGGAGATCGAGCAGGGCACGTTCACGACCGATCTCAGCGGAGTGATCGTGATCGAGTTGGTCAGCAAGGTGATCTCGATGACAACAACCGCCAAGACCGTGACGGCGCTTGAACGCTCGATCAGGATCGACGGCGACGTACTCGACTACCAGGTCTCGATGGCTGCCGTCGGGCTCCCATTGCAGCACCACCTTGCGGCACGGCTAGTCCGCAACTAGACCGATTCCGTACGCTCGGCGAAATGCCCCCGCCATCATCCGTCGCAGTTCGCTCCGTTGTGATCGTCGACGCCGTTCGATCGCCGATCGGACGACGCAACGGCGGCTTGTCATCCGTCCATCCTGCCAAACTGTTGAGCCAGGTCCAATCAGCGCTGATCGAGCGAACCGGGATCGATCCCGGCGAGATCGGGCAGGTAATCGGCGGCTGCGTGAGCCAGGTCGGCGAGCAAAGTTTCAACGTGACGCGCACTGCTTGGCTGGCTGCCGGATTGCCACTCACGACCGCTGCCACCACAGTCGACACGCAGTGCGGGTCAAGCCAGCAGGCCACCAACTTGGCGGCGTCGCTGATCGGTTCCGGCACGATCGACGTTGCTCTCGCATGCGGTGTCGAGTTGATGAGTCGCGTGCCGATTGGCTCCAACTCGTCGAAGAAATTGGGCTTCGGTGTGCCGATTCCGAAGAGCTACTTCGACCACTATGAGTTCACATCACAGTTCGAGGGTGCAGAACGGATCGCCGACCGGTGGGATGTCACGCGTGACGACGCCGACGCTTTCGGACTCGCCTCGCAACAGCGGGCCGCCGATGCATGGACGGAAGGCCGATTCGACGGCCAATGGATTCCTATTGACGCACCCGACCTCGACGCCGACGACAATCCGACGGGTTCGACCCACACGGTGGTTCGAGACGAGGGAATCCGTGAATCGACACTCGAAAAGTTGGCCTCGCTGAAGCCGATCGCCCGAGACGACGGTGTCCACACAGCAGGCAACTCATCACAGATTTCCGACGGCGCAGCCGCCGTTCTGATGATGACCGAGCAGCGCGCCGCCGAACTCGGGCTCACACCGCGCGCAAGAATCGTCGATACCTGCCTCGTCGGCGTCGACCCGGTGTTGATGCTGACCGGGCCGATGGATGCCACCAGGCACCTACTCGAACGAAGTGACCTGTCGATCGACGACATCGACACGTTCGAAATCAACGAGGCATTTGCTTCGGTCGTGTTGGCATGGGCCAAGGAGGTTGGTGCCGACCTCGCCAGGACCAACCCAAACGGCGGGGCGATCGCCCTCGGCCACCCGCTCGGGGCAACCGGTGCCTTTCTGCTCACCAAGGCGCTCTACGAGTTGGACCGCACGGGCGGGCGTTACGGCCTCGTATCGATGTGCTGTGGCGGCGGGCTCGGCACTGGCACGCTCATCGAACGACTGTGACACCCACCAGGTAGAACTGTCGTGTGGTTCTCCGTTGCCCGATACTCGTACTGTTCGTCTGTGCGGCGTGCGGGGGAAGGTCGACGAGTCCCAGCTCGACAACCGCTGCGCCAGGGCGATTGGAGCCGAACGGCACGATCGATTTCGTGGTCGATGGCGACACGGTCGACGTGTTGGTCGACGGCCGGGAGGAACGCGTTCGCTTGATCGGGATCGACACGCCAGAGATCGCCCATCAGGGCAACCCAGATCCCGCCGAGTGTTTCGGCGATGAGGCAACCGCGTTCACCAAATCGTTGCTCCCGCCTGGAACGCCCGTGCGCCTCGAACGCGACATTGTCGGTCGCGACGACTACGGACGGCTCCTCGGTTACGTGTACCGGGCGAGCGACGGAATCTTCGTCAACTACGAAATTGTCCGCCAGGGTTTCGCTCAACCACTCACGATCCCACCCAACGTGACTTTCTCGGAACGAATGGTCGAAGCCGCACGAGACGCGGAATCGGATCAAGCCGGCCTGTGGCTTGCCTGTCGAAGCTGAATCGACCGACGTTTCGTATGCCATAGTGCCGGTCATGGATGAGGGTCATGGATGAGGGTCATGGATGAGGGTCATGGATGAGGGTCATGGATGAGGGTCATGGATGAGCGCCATGGTTGATGTGCGGCATCGGTTTCCCGGAGTCACAGAAGGGGTTCATCGGACGTGGGCCAGGTTCGATGGCCCCGCCGGAACACAAGTCGTTGACAGCGCGATCCAGGCAACGTCTGCGTGGCAGCGCAGCGGCAACAATGCAAACAGCCACGGTTCGTTCGCCGCCGCTGACGCGTGCGACGCGCTGGTAGCCGACACGCAACGAATCATGGGTGAGTTCCTTGGCGCTGACCCATCCGGTTTCATCTTCGGTCCGTCGACGACATCCAATGTGTTCTCGATCACGCGTGCGATCGGGCGTGATTTGCACCCCGGTGATGAGATCATCTGCACGCGGCTCGATCACGACTCGAACGTCTCACCGTGGTTGCAAGTTGCCGAAGACTCAGGCGCAACAGTCAGGTTCGCCGAGTTCGACACGGCAACGGGCCGGCTCGAAACGAGCGCCGTCGAGGACCAGCTCAGCGGTCGAACAACATGGGTTGCCGTGACAGGCGCATCGAACGGGATCGGCACGATGCCCGACATCACCGCGATCACGGCATCTGCGCATGCCGCCGGGGCGAAGGTCGTGGTCGATGGCGTACACCTCACTCCGCATGCTCCGGTCGACCTGTCGGCAATCGGTTGCGACGTCTACTCGACCAGCGCCTACAAGTGGTATGGCCCGCACGCCGGAATCACCTGGATTCGTCCCGAACTGCTCGACGAACTCAAGGCTTACAAGGTCCGCCCCGCCCCCTCGGCCGGGCCGGGTAAGTTCATGCTCGGAACGCCGGCATACGAGAACATCGCCTCGCTCGGCGCTGCCGCCGAGTTCCTGATGGGGATCTGTATGCAGAATGTACGGGCCCACGAGCGGGCCGTTTTTGGGCGACTGCTCGACGGGCTACTCGCCGACGATCGGATCACCGTCCTCGGGCCACACGACCTCGATAATCGGGCACCGACGGTGGCCTTCAACGTCGCTGGCACCCCACCAAACGAGGTTGCGCGTCGCCTTGCTGCCGAGCAGATCGCAGTCTGGGACGGCAACTACTACGCCGTCGAGTTGATGGAACGCTACGGGTTGCCCGGTGGCGCAGTGCGGGCGGGGATCGCCCTGTATGTCACCGATGACGACGTCGATCGTCTGCTCCTCACAGTCACCAGCCTGTAAACCAACCGACTCGCCGGATAGCGTCTGAACGGTGAGCACGCTGGTCGAACGCCTCGGGTACGCAGCCGACGCCAAGCTGGTGATTTTGTCGTGTGACGACCTCGGCTCGTGCCATGCCGCCAACGTCGGCGTGTATGAGGCGATCCGTGATGGTGTCGCAACGTGCGCCTCGATCATGGTGCCGGCACCGTGGGCGCGCCACGCAGCCGAGATGTACCGGTCGAGCGACGACATCGGCGTCCATCTCACACTCAACGCCGAGCATGCCACGTACCGTTGGGGTCCGTTGACGCATGCTCCGTCGCTGCTCTCCGGGGAAGGCGGCTTTCCCCGCAACATTGACGACCTGTGGGAACATGCCGATCCAGAAGAGGTCTTCCGAGAGTTGCGGGCGCAAATCACGCGAGCAATCGCATGGGGCATCGACGTCACCCACCTCGCACCACACCTGACCGCGATCACGCTCCGCCCCGAGTTCTTCGACATCTATCTCGAACTGGCATGCGAGTTCGAACTACCGATCCGACTTCCGTCGTCTGTGACAGCCGAGCAGGCCGGGTTCCCCTTCAGGAAGCTCGCCGCTGACGAAGGGGTCGTATTCCCAGACCATTTCGACCACGACTGGCGGGCGGGTTCACGTGACCGCGTTTACGGCACGCTACGAAACCTGCAGGTGGGCGTCACCGAAGTTCACGTGCAGCCTACTATCGACACGCCAGAAGTTCGGGCGCTGTCCGATAGCGCCGAGTCGTGGATCGACGACTACCGGTTCGTCACCGCCGATCCCTCGCTCCCGGCGTTGATCGCCGAAGTCGGAGCGGTCCTGATCGGCTACCGCGAGCTCAGGGCCGCAATGCGAGCCGGCTGAGCGCCGACGTCGCTTCGCCCGACTTCAGCAGATCAAGAACCCGGCCCGTATGACCCGTCGCCTTGAGGCGACCACGCATGAACTCGACCGTGGCATCGAAGTCATCGGCAGCGGCAACCTGGGCGGGCACGACCAGAACGATCTCGGCATCGCTGGGACCGTCGGCAATCTCGTCCTTCTTGCCGACAACGACTCGATACTGCACACTCACGCCGACGCCTCGATCCCGACCTCGACGCCCGCGAACAAGTCGTGTTCTTCGTCGGCTCCCGGAATCTCGCCAACGAGCGAGCGCGCCAGAATCCAATCCTCCCAGGGATAGATCTGCGACAGTTGCCCCTCGCTGAGCCCGAACCAGAACGGCTCGGTCGGGTCGACCTGGGTGGCATGAGCCAACAATGCTCCAGTCCGGGCCCACATGAACTCGCTGACTTCGATACGCGTCGTGATCCGATGATCGTGACTTGGTCGCTGAAACCATGCATCGTCGAAGGGTGACTCACCGCGATGGTGCAGCAGCCCTTCGTGCATCGCCAACATGCGGCGCCGACTCCACGTCGTGAAGTACAACTTCGAAGGCTGAAACGGCTCACCAAGGTCGGGATACCACTCAGGGTCGCCGGCCCGCTCGAAGGCGAGAACTGAAACATCGTGGACCTTGAGGTGATCGGGGTGCGGGTAGCCCTGCTGGTCATCGTTGTAGGTCACCACGACCTGCGGCTTCGTGCGGCGTATCACAGCAACGAGCCTCCCCGCTGCTTCGTCAGGATCAGCCTGGTGAAAACAGTCGGCGTGCTCGTTCGGCTCAGTCTCAGCCATCCCGGAATCGCGGTAGCCGAGCATCACCACTTCGTCGAAACCGATCACTGCCGCCGAGGCGGCAAGTTCGGCCGGCCGCATCGAGGCGACCAACGCCCGTTCTTGTTCTGGCGTCAGCTCGTGAAACGGCTGACCGGGTTGGCGGAGCGTCGGATTCTGGAGATCGCCCTCCTCACCGCCGGTGCAGCACACGAGAATCGTATGGACGCCGTCGGCGTGGTATTTCGCAAAGGTCGGCGCACCTTTCGAGGCCTCGTCATCAGGATGGGCGTGCACGGTGAGAATCGTGCGAGGTTCAACCATCCAGCCACGCTATCCGTCCAAGCGGTCCGAAGGTTGGAGGCCCACGCGGGTAGGTACGCTCCCACAATGGGCCACCCCAGCTCTGGCGCAATTGTTCGGTTGTTGATTGCAGTCGGCGCGGTCACAGCCACGTTGACGGCCTGCTCGACTGACGGGCGCACACTTGACAAGCCAACATTTCCGCTGCCTGCGCCGCCGATACCTGCGACGACGGTGGCACCGGAAACGACCGCACCACCCCAGTTGCTGATGATTGCGCCATGGCAGGATGGGGCCAGCATCCCGACCCGCTACACCTGCGACGATGACGACGTCGCACCGGCACTGACCTGGACAAACGTTCCTGTCGGGACCGTCGAGTTAGCAGTCACCGTGACCGACCTCGATGCCGCCGACTTCGCTCACTGGATCCTGTACGGACTGGAACCGGACGAAACCGGATTGGTCGAGGGCGTCGTCCCGAACGGGGCATTTCAATGGAGCAACTCGTTCGGAGTCAAGGGTTGGAATGGGCCATGCCCTCCAGCCGGCCAAACACATCGTTATCAGTTTACGATTCACGCGCTCAACCAGCAGCTCGAACTTGCCGATGATGCTCCTGCTAGCGACGTAATTTCAGTGCTCAATCTGACATCAATCGCCAAGCGCTCCGTGTCGGGCACATATGTCCGCACGGAGTGAACAGCGAGGCCAGCCGACCACCCAACCCACCCACGAGGACCACCGGATCGCTCGATGACCAGGCCCACGACATGACCCACGAAGACATCGACATCACGCCCGGAGCGCGCCTCGCCCCCCGACCGGCGGGACAGATTGCCGATCTGCCAGCCCACGACGTGCTCGCACAACTCCGCGATCTCGTCGCCGCTGATGAAGCCGCAACCGTGATCATCGGGATCGACGGTGCCTTCATCGACGCCAACACGGCTGGCCTCACATTGTTTCCGGGTGTCGGAACGGCGGAACACACCGACTGTCGCAATGCGTTGGGTCACGTCCTCGACCAGATCCCTCAACGGTTGTTGGTGGATCCTGAAGGGGGAACCTGGCGGGGCGAGATCGACTTGGCATCTGACGTCGGACCCTCGGCTATCCATGCAACCACGGTTCTCGTTCGACATGACGCTTCGTCGGCATCGGGCGGCTACCTCGCTGTGATGTGCCGAGACGTCTCGGAGCAACACGATCGGGCGAGCGAACTGCTACACCTGCTCGAACACGATCCGACAACCGGACTCCTGAACCGCACCGCGGCGCTCGAGCGCACGGCCAATGCGCTGCGCCGGATCGACGAAGACGGCGGGTTTGTCGCAGTTTTCATGATTGACGTCGACCGTCTCCGAGACGTCAACGACGCGCTTGGCCACGAAATCGGGGATCGGTTGCTGGCCTCGACCGCCAAACGCCTCTCGACGGCAGTGCGACCCAACGACACGATTGCCCGCGTCGGCGGTGACGAGTTCATGGTTCTGTGCCGGAACGTACCCGATTCGACGGTCGCCCTCGAGCTCGCCGATCGCGTCAGACGGGCGCTCACCGGCCGGCTCACGATCCGGCAACTCGAACTCGACGTTTCAGTCAGCGTCGGCGTGAGCATCACCGACGACGAGATTCGCGCCGCAAATCCTGAGGCGGGTGCGATCCAACTCATCTCGCACGCCGACACCGCCGTCCACGCCGCCAAAGAAGCGGGACGAGCGCGCACGGCACTGTTCACGGCCCAGCTCAGATCCAAGGCAAAGGTTCGCACCGAGCTTGCGGCGGCATTGTCAAAGGCACTGCGTGAGGGCGAACTCACGGTCGAGTACCAACCGATCTTCTCAGCGGTTTCCGAGCGCGCCGAAGCTGCTGAAGCTCTGATTCGTTGGAATCACCCGACGCGAGGTCGGATCGAAGCCGGGGAGTTCGTGCCGGTTGCCGAGGAGACGGGTGTGATCGTGCCGATTGGCGACTGGGTGCTCCAGCAAGCCTGCGCCGCCGCCAGAACATGGATCGACAACGGCGTCGTCGGCCAACGATTTGCCGTACACGTCAACGTGTCACGTCTGCAACTCGCGAATACGACGTTCGTCAACCGGGTCGTCGATCTGCTCCGTGAGTACCGCCTGCGTCCACGCCAGGTCGTACTTGAAGCCCGCGAGGCAACGTTGCTCGGCGAAGCGGGCGAAGTGATCCGAACCGTTCGGGCGCTCCGGCGAGTCGGCGTTCGAGTTGCGCTCGACAACTTCGGCACCGGTTCGAACGCGCTTTCGCTACTGACCGACATTGGTGCGGACGTCTTGAAACTCGACGGCACTCTTGCGCTCCCGAGCGGATCGTCCGAGGCAGACACTCGCGTCGTGCGTGCACTCGTGTTGCTCGCCCACGCCCTCAATATGGAAGTCGTCGCCGAGCGCGTCACGGGCCTTGAGCAGCTCCGTCGCCTGCGCGCCGCAGGTTGCGATCTCGTACAGGGTCATCTGGTCGGCAAGCCGTGTGCGCCGGACCAGTTGATCGTCCACATGTCGTTGTGACGGGTACCCTCGCGCCGTGAGCGCTACGCAGATCGTCGATGTCGAGTTGGAGCGCCAACTGGAACTCCGAGTCACGTACGACGACGGTGTGGTTGCCACCTTTCCGATCATGCCGCTCAGGCAGGCCTGCCCTTGCGCCGGGTGTCAGGGTCGGCGGGAACGCCAACTCGATGCTTACGCAGGTGAGCAAATCGTAGCGACGAGTGCCGAAATGCATGGCAATTGGGGGATCGCCATCAGGTGGAGCGACGGCCACGACACCGGGATCTACGCTTGGGAACATCTGCGGCGCTGGTGGGACTCCGGTTTAAGCTGAATACTCTCGATCCCGATGTCGTTACCGCCGCCCCCACCCCCGACCGCCGTCCGAACCGAAGTACCCGGCGGAGCGTCCGTCTGTTACCGGCACCCCAAACGTGAGACCGGACGAAAGTGCACGCGATGCGGCAAGACGGCCTGCTCGGAGTGTCTCGTTCAGGCCTCGGTAGGGAGCCACTGTGTCGACTGTGCCAAGGCGGCCAGACCGGACGTCAAGACGCGTGCACGTTTTTGGAGCGCCCGGCAACCAACGATGATCACGTTAGCCATCATCGGTCTCAACATCCTGCTGTTTCTCTACTCCGCGGTCCGCGACCAGCGAGCCCTGAGCGGAGATCTGACGATCACCCACTTCCAACTCGGTTTGTTCGATGGCGGCCTCAAAGGTGGCGCCCGCGGTCAGCTCCCCGACGGATCGATGTATGTAACCGAGGGTGGACAGTGGTACCGACTGGTCACGTCCGGTTTCATGCACTACGGGATCATCCATATAGCTCTGAACATGTATCTGCTCTATCAACTTGGGCACATGATCGAGCCGATGATTGGGCGGGTTCGGTTCGGATTGGTGTATCTGGCGGCGCTGCTCGGAGGGAGCGCTGGAGCGTTGATGCTCAGCGGTGGCGGGGTGACCGCTGGTGCGTCCGGTGCGGTATTCGGATTGATGGGTCTTGCTGCGGTGGGTTACTACCTGAGGGGGATCAACCCGCTGAGCACATCAATCGGATCGTTGCTCATGATGAACCTCTTCATCACGTTCATGTTCCGTGGCACGATCTCAGTCGGTGGTCATATCGGTGGACTGGTCGCCGGTGGTCTCTGTGCGTACGTCGTGGTCGCGCCTGCCCATCGACGTCTCCCGAGGTGGGCAACCTATGCCACTCCGGTGGGCGTTTCGATCCTGAGTGTGGTCGTTGCGGTCATGTCCGTGGGCTGACTGGCCATCGCCGTCGGTCCGTTCGTGGGCTAACGAATGTTCGAGATCAGCGCACCCAGCTCGGCGTCGTCGGCATGTTCAGGCGTTTCATTCAGCATCTGTCGCCGACGCCGCCCGAGTTGTTCCCGACGTGCATACGCCCGCACCCGAGGCTCCCAGTCAGGGGTTCCCCACCATGGCAGACCCGGCTGCAATGCGCGAGTGGCGGCGAGCCGCAGCATCGGTTGGACGCCATAATCGCTGGCACCCTCGATCGTCAGTCGAACCCGCTCTGCGGCCAACTCGCGCACGCCCGGCCATCCATCGCTGAGCAGTTCGGCCACGGTCTGGCTGCCTAACAGCGCCCGCCGAGCCGGATCGGTCACAATCTCGCCAACCGACTGAAGCGGGAACGGCTCCGTACGCAGCGTTCGTATCAGGGCCTTACTCAAGACGGTCGTAGCACGATGGAGAACCCTGATATCGACATTCCCGAATCGACGAATCGGTTCGGTGAACAGGTGCAGCGCCAGGCCAACTGCGCAGACGTCGAACGCCGTCGGAGAAGGTTGCATCCCCTCAAGCAGTCTGGCTGTCGATGGTTGCGTTGCCAGAACAAGTCCGGCGGGTCGTTCCGTCAATGCCGTGATCATTGCCACTTCCATCCCAGACACTTTACTTTAACTTAACATACCTGTCAAGATATCGTCTGGATTTAATAGAACTCAAGGATTACAACCCAAATAACCACCATACGCGTCTTGACGCTCGCATTACCAGCTGGTAACTTCAAGATGCGGCAAACTCGCATTTCACATTCCTATGACCCCAAGAATCTCGCTCATCTCGTTCACCCGGCAAGCCAGTCCACGATTGCGCTCGCGCCTCACAAACCTGCTCGGAAGCGCGTTGGCGCCGATCGCCGGGACTCCCGTAGCAACTCGCCACACCGCGCCGAACGTCAATGCGCTGAACGTCAATGCGATCAACGACCCGAACGGCAATCTTCGCATCATCGGTGCGCGCGGCGCCATCACTGCGGCGTCGTTCGGATCCCTCTTAGCGGCCGTAGACGATCTCAGCGACGGGTTCGCTGTACACCTCGACTTGGCTGACGCAATGTTCAACGACGAGCGCACCCTCAGGCAACTCGAATCGATGGCTGACGACCTCGAACTGCGCGGTGTCGACGTCCGAATCGTGGGCATCGACCCAAATCACCCTGCCCTCACGAGCGCCCGACGCTGACGCCAACAGCCGACGGCTGGCGCTTCGAATTCGGTTGTCACACCCCCATGCGCATGATTGTGGCATGACCAACCACGACACGCCACAGCAACTCACCTTGCTGCCGTCGCCCGATGTTCCCGTGCAGTTCCGGCTGGACGCGGAGACTCGTCGGCGCGGTCTGCAGCACATTGCCGAGATTCGCCTCCAACTCGCCGCCCGTCAAGCCGAACGAGCGACCGTCCAACACCACCCCGCCCGTCAACAGCCCCAACGCTCAACCGCCGCCTGACAAACCGGCGTGTTACACCTGGTGTCAGACACCAGGAGTAACAAGTTCAGGCTGCGGCTGGGGCGAGGGAGCGAGCGGCGTCCCAGAAGCTCAGTGCCGGGTCGAACGGAAGTAGCGCCAGTGAACTGGTGGTGATCCCGTTGTCGAAGTAGGCCTGGATTCGGGACCGGCAGTACTCAGCCGAACCGTGCACGACAAGCTGATCGACGACCTCGTCAGGAATCGCCGCCAACGCCGCCTTACGATCCCCCGCTTTCCAGGCAGCCCACATCTCGGTCAACATCTCGCCGCGACCCAACCACTCCTGATACTCGGCGTACACCGGCACGTTCATGTAGGCCGCGATCGCATAGCGGGCACCCGCCCGCACGACATCGATATTCTCGCTCGGACACACGAAAATTCGGGCCACCAACTCACGCTCGTCACCGCCCGAACCAGCCAAGACGGCGGCGGCAACCTGCGGCACATCCTCCGGCGAGAGCCAGTTTGTGATTGCCCCATCAGCCTCTCGCCCTGCCATCTTCAACATCCCCTCGCGCAACCCTGCCACCAGGATCGGAGGTATCTGTTCAGGCTGGATCCCGAGACGAAAGCCCTGGATCTCGAACGTGTCGTATTTCCGAGTCACCTTCTCGCCAGTGAATGCGTCACGCAGGAAACGAACTATGTCACGCACCTTGCGATACGGCTGCTCGAACGGGACACCATTCCAACGTTCCACAATCACATTCGACGACGACCCGATACCCAGCGCGAACCTGCCTGGCGCGGCGTCGGCGAGAGTCGCCGCGCTCTGTGCCATACACGCCGGCGCACGCGTATAGGCCGGCACGATCGCCGTTCCCAGTCGGAGCCGCGGTTCCCAAGCCGCCGCTAGAGCCAGGGGTGTGAAGCCATCGCCGGCATCTGATTCAGCGGACCACACGTCGGTGTATCCGAGGTCGGCGAGTTCGTTCAACTGCGGACGCTGCGCGTGCAACGGTCCAGGCAGCGGGATCGTCATTCCATATCGAATCGGTAACGACAATCGAATCGGTAACGACAATCGAATCGGTGACGACAATCGAATCGGTAACGACATCGGTCAATCCTTCCAGAATCGGACGATGCAGCTTTGGCTGGCGGTCGCCATCAGCGTGCCGTCCTCGGCGAACATGTGCACGAGGCCGTGACCGAAGCCACGTTCGACGCCATGCACGCGAATATCGAGCAGCACCCATTCGGTCGGAACCAACTGCATCACACGGAGTGTGTTGTCGAGGCTGTTTCCGCCGCCCTTGATTCCGAGTGACTGTCCAACACCCATCGGCACGAAATCTCCGAGCACCGCCAGCGTGGCAGCGTCGACACCTTGGATTACATCGGGGATGCGAGCCCACACGATCGTCTGACCGTCGGCCAACGAGCCGTCGCGATCCTCGGAACCACGACCTTTGACGATTCGTTCTTCGAGTTGATCGTTGATGGATCCAGTCCGATGATGGTGATGGATCCGACCTGGGTACGAGTTTGGAATATCCACATCGGGCATCCGTTCGAACTGCCCAGACGGCATCTCCGGCCTGTCGCCAAGGGCCGCGTTGACGGTCAGGATCTCCCGATTTCCGACTCGTCCGACCGCTCGGGCCTGGGTGATCTGATGTCCCTCGACGGCGACGGTGACATCGATGTCGAGCACGTCGTCCGGCTTGGCGTACGAGAGATACTGGCCCGTCGCCCAGACCAGTTGACGCCCGCTGGTTCCCTCCAACGCCGAGATCGCGGCACCCAACCCGCACCCGCCGAACAGGAATCCGCCGCCGGTGCAGAGGTGCTTGCGAACCGGCAACGTCCATCGGAACGGATTGTGACTCTGTTCGAGACCGAGGAATGCACGAGAGTCCATCGGTTCCGCATGCTACGTGGACGCCCGAGCGAAGTACTTTGCCGGTCATGGCAGATTCTCCGTGGCAAGCTGACGCGTGCTCACTCGTCGAGGCGTTCAGGGCCGGCGAGCGCAGTCCGAGTGAAGAGCTCGAAGCTACGTTGGCGGCGATCGACGCCAGCGATCTGAACGCCTTCTCGCATCTCCACCGCGAGGAGGCCCGACGCGCCGCCGCCACGTCAGACGTCTCGAAACCATTCGGCGGCGTGCCGATCGGCGTCAAGGAGCTTGATCAGGTCACCGGATGGCCCGACACGCATGCCTGTGTCGTCTACCGCGACCAGATCGCCACCGAGACGAGTACCAACGTCGCACGTGCCCGCGATGTCGGCGGGGCCGTGCTGATCGGTCAGACGACCGCGTCCGAATTCGGTGGCGTCAACCTCACGCGTACCGTACTGAATGGCGCAACCCACAATCCGTGGCAGCACGGCAAGACACCCGGCGGATCATCGGGCGGCAGTGCGGCAGCCGTCGCCGGTGGTCTCGTTACGCTCGCATCTGGCGGCGACGGCGGCGGATCGATCCGGATCCCGGCCGGTTTCGCCGGGCTGATCGGCCTCAAGGCAACGTATGGCCGGATTCCGCGATCACCAAACGCCAACCTCGGGGCGTTGACAGTCACCGTCGGTTGCCTATCTCGATCCGTTCGAGACACTGCTCGATGGTTCGACGTATGCAACGGGCACGACCCGCGTGACCCGCTCAGCCTGCCCCGGGTCGAAGGTTGGGAGGCTGAACTGGGCACACATCGGGAGGAGTTGCGCGGCAAGCGAGTCGCCGTCGTGCCGACATGGGGCGCCGCCATCGTGTCGCCAGTGGTTTGGGAACTACTTGATGAATCCGCCAGTCAGCTGATCGCCGATTGTGGGATGGTTCGAGTCGTCGGCGTTGACACCGATCTGCCGCGAATGGGCGCCGCCTGGTCCGTCGCCAACTCGGTCGGACTGATCGAATCGTTGCGTGACTACTGGCCGGCGTGTGCCGACGAGCTCACTCCAGAGATCCGTATGGCGATGGAGTTCGGCCAGGGCCAGTACGGAGCTGAGGCTCGCATCAAGCTTGAACGGCGGCGGACCGAGCTCAACGAGGCAATGGCCCGAATCTTCGACACCAACGCCGGAGGCGTCGATTTCGTGATGACGGCCAGCAACCCGGACGTTGCCTTCGAGGCCGATGGGCCGCTCCCCGACACGTTCGGTGGCGTCAAGGCGGGTGCCAAGATCAACGGCCGGCTCACGTTTCCTGCCAACCTCTACGGCAACGCCGCAATCTCGATCCCGGCCGGTTTCGTCGACGGGCTGCCAATCGGATTGCAGGTCGTCGGGCGCCACTTCAGCGAGCAACTGTTACTCGACCTCGCCCTCACGGTCGAACGCAATCGGCCCTGGCCGCTTACCAACCCGCTAGGTTCCCGGTCATGAAGGTTGCGCTAACGGTCAGTGACTTCCTCCGCCGCGCCGAACTCGTGTACCCCGATCGGACGGCAATCGTTGACGAGCCGTCGCAGCCTGCCGAATCGTGGGGCTCGATCACGTATCGCGAGATGGCTCGCCGCGCCAAGGCACTGGCAGCGGGACTCGACGCGCTCGGTATCCGACCCGGGGAGCGGGTGGCGATGGTCTCGCACAACTCGGCTCGGCTGGTGACCGCGCTATTCGGTGTGTCGGGCTCGGGGCGAATCCTGGTGCCGATCAACTTTCGTCTCGCTGCCGAGGAAGTCAGGTACATCGTCGCCCACTCCGGCGCCCGCGTTCTGCTCGTCGACCCCGAGCTGGAGGAGGCGATGAACGATGTCGAATGTGAGATGAAGTGGACGATCGGTGCCGACAGCGACGCGATCCTGATGCAGTTCGACACCGAGCCCAACGCGTGGGAAGCCGACGAGGACGCCACGGCCACGATCAACTACACGTCTGGCACGACCGCACGACCGAAAGGCGTTCAGCTCACCCATCGAAACATTTGGCTGAATGCGTCGATTTTTGGGTGGCACATGGGTGTCAGCGACCGAGACGTGTACCTGCACACGCTCCCCCAGTTTCATTGCAACGGATGGGGAATGCTCTACGCCGTCACCGGGATGGGTGCTGAACACATCATCGTTCGCAAGGTCGACGGTGCAGAGATCCTGCGACGGATCGACGAGCACGATGTCACCTTGATGTGTGGCGCCCCGACCGTGCTCAACCTGATCCTCGACGCCGCTGCAACATGGGATGGCCCGATCCCTGGTCGCGGGCGGTTGCGGATCGTGGTCGCGGGCGCAGCCCCGCCGACCAGAACAATCGAGCGCTGCGAGACAGAACTCGGCTGGGAATTCGTCCAGATCTATGGGCTCACCGAAACAACTCCCCTGGTCACGATGAATCGTACTCGTGCCGAATGGGATGCCCTGTCGCCGGGCGATCGAGCGGTGCGGCTGAATCGGGCAGGTGGGCCGGTGATCGGGTGCACGATGGCGACAACCCAAACGGGTGAGGTACTCGCCCGCGGCAACATGGTGATGGAGGGCTACTGGGACCAGCCGGGAGCGACCACCGACTCGATCCGCGACGGCTTCTTCCACACCGGCGATGGCGGTTTGATCGACGAGTTCAACTATGTGACGATTGCCGACCGCAAGAAGGACGTGATTATCACAGGTGGTGAGAACGTCTCGTCGATCGAGGTCGAAGATGCGATCTTCCAACACCCAGAGGTCTCCGAAGTCGCCGTGATCGGTATCCCCGACCAGAAGTGGGGCGAGCTGGTCACCGCCCTCGTCGTCAAGACGCCCGGATCGGCCCTTACCGAAGCCGACGTGATTGCCTGGACCAGACAGAAGCTCGCTGGCTACAAGTGCCCAAAGAAGATCGAATTCAGAGCCGAATTGGCCCGCACGGCCACCGGCAAACTGCAGAAGTTCAAGCTCCGCGAACCCTTCTGGGAAGGTTACGAACGCCGGGTCAACTGACCGGCGTTGTGAATGGCGCGATAGCTTCACCTGATGACGCACATGTTCTTGTCGGATGGTTGGATCGACGCTGCTCGCGAGATTCGTGAACGCTACGAGGATCAACTGCCACAGGTCACACAGAGCATCCGAATCAATCAGGTGATCACCGAGGTCCCGTTCGGCGACGGCACCGTCAACGCCTACATCGACACGACTTCAGGCAGTTTGGTATTCGAGCTCGGCGAACTGGACGACCCGGATGCAGTGCTGATGACCGACTACGGGACCGCCCGTGCGATGCTCGTCGACCGTGATCCGGCAATCGCGATGCAGTCGTTCATGGCAGGCAAGATCAAGATTCAGGGTGACATGATGAAGTTGATGGCGCTGCAAACGGCGATTCCAACGAACGAGTTCTCGGATCAAGTCGCCGCTGAAATCAACGCAATCACCGAGTAGGCGCTTGAACAGGCGACGAACTCACAGGGCCACGAATTCAACGAGCGTGCCACGCCGATAGGCCTGACCGACGACCGGGTCTTCGCCAGCGATCACAATCGACTGGATCGCCCCTTGAGCATCACCGAACGTCAACAAGGGCTCAAAACCGGCGTCACGCAGAAGCTGAGCAGCCTGATCAAAGTTGGCGGCGCCAGCGAGATCGGGAAAGATGACGACGTCCGGTCCCTTCGAAACCACAACCGGAATTGTGGTCCCTCGAGTTACCTCGGTTTCGGCGGGGAGACCCTGGCTGATCACAGCACCGAGTGGGAAGTCATCGCTAAACAACTGCTCACCCTCGGTGAGGACGAGCCCGATCGCTTCCAGCGTGGCGGTCGCGTCCCCAACCGGCAATCCGACCAAGTTTGGCACGACGCGCGGAGCCGGTCCCTGAGACACGATCAGTTGCACTGGGGTCGCCGGCTCGACCAGCGACCCTGTGGTCAAAGTCAGATCCCCGGGGACCGACCACGAGATCACCGTCCCGTCGAGTACGACCTCGTCGTAAGTCAGCACGGCCGTCGGCGTTAGCGCCAACTCGAGCAGTGCAGTTTGCGCCTCGCTGAACAGCAGATTCGTCGAATCTGGCAACGCCCGCAACGTCGGGCCCTCACTCACCACGATCAGGAACGGTTCACCCTCGGCTAGCTCGACGCCTGCCGCCGGTTCCGTGCGTACGACTTGACCGACAACGGGAACCGAATCGCTGCGTTCCCGCTCGATACCAAGCACCCACTGATTGGTGGCGATCAGATTGCGAGCCTCGGCCTCCGGCAGGGTCACGAGTTCGGGAACAACGTACGTCGGCGTCTTGAACAACTGAGTCGCCAACACTCCCAGCGTCGCAAGGGCGCCAATCACCAGCACCGCAAGCAAGATCTTCCAGGGAAACCGGCGGTGGCGTCGGGGCAGCGACTCCTCGTCGTACATCGCCGGCATCAGGCGAGTCGCGGCGACACCGTCGTCGGGTGCCTCGAACTCGACACCTGATCCAAGCGGAGGTCCAGCGCCTCCGATCTCGGCGTCGACGGGCAAGATCACGAGATCGCCCGCATCATCGCTCCCGACACCGTCGCCGGTTTCGGTTGATCCGAACTCCGTGATCGGACCGTCGGTCGCAACCGGGTCGGCGTCAAGAGTCGGCCACGGTTCGTCGACTGGCACGACGATCAACGGTTCAGGCGCTGCGAGCCTCGGAGCTGGCCGTGAGACGCCACCGGTTGGATCATCTGGAGATCGGAGTTGTTCAAGGGGCGTTTCGAACAAGCCTGCCGACAACAACGGCAGCGGCTCGGGCCGGGCCAGGTTTGATGCCGCCCCGACCAGGCCCTTGCCGAACTCGGAGGCCGACGAACGCTCCTCCGGTTCGGGGCGACCGGCCCGCTCGAGCACTGACGCCAGCGGACCAAGATCAGCCGACACGGGCATCAATCGCCCAATCCTGGCCGTCAGCGATTGGACTGTGGAGTCGGATGCGAACGGTAGTGACCCCGTGACCGCCTCGTGTAACGACAGGCAGAGGGCATAGACGTCGGTCTTGCCATCGATCTCACGACCGAGACCCTGCTCCGGTGAGGCATACCAGGCGACGTGCGTCGAGACATCTTCTGGCTTGGTCCATGCCTGTTCACCGAGCAGCCCAGCAAGCCCGAAATCAACGATCCTCAGCCGACGATCATCACCGAACACCAGCTTCGAAGGCGTCAGTTCGCCATGTACAAACCCGCGACGGTGGGCGTAGTCGAGCCCACGGCACGCTTCGAGCCCGACCGACAGCGCTTGTGATGGCGTCAATCGGCGACCTCGGTCGAACATGTCGCGCAGGCTGCCACCCGAGAGATGTTCGATCACCAGGTACGCAGTCGATGTGTCACCCATCCGAGCGACACCCCAGTCGTAGATGGCGGCGATGTTCGGATGGCTGAGTCCGGAAACACCTCGCATCGTCTCGTCGAACCGCGTCCGGAACGAAGGTGATGCGGCCAACTTGGGGCGTACCAGCTTGAGGGTCACATTGCGACCGGTTTGTTGATCGGCAGCGTCATAGATCGCAGAGTTGGCACCCTCCGAGGCGAGATGCAGGAGTCGATACCGATCTGCAAACATGGTGCCAACCAGTTGAGCAGGCTCGGTTGCGCGTCCGGAAGGTGTGTCGGTCGACTCCACGATGGCCGAACGCTACCGCCTCACCTTGCCGGAAGGGTGCCGCCCTGGTGTGCCATATCGACCGATCCGGACGTTGGCGCGGCATGATGGTCACCGTGAGCGACGTTCCCCGCAGACGCGTAGACAAGAGCCTGCTGGCTATCAGCCTCGTGGTCGCGATCGGCCTGGTGCTCGTCGTTCGCGGGTTGTTGGTCGGCGTGACCGGAGACGAGCGCACCAATCTCCCAACGCTCGTCGAAAGCGTCAATCCCGTGCCCGAAGCGGTGCAGGCGCTCAGCCAAACACAGGTGTTCGCCGACCTCGCCGCCGGTCACACCGGCGTCTTCGTGATCGACGGAATCGAAATCGACACCTTCGACATCAATGACCCAGAATCTGAACGAGACTCCGTGGAACCCGGCGAGCAGATCGATATTCCCGCGGTCACGATCTACGAAGCGGGAAACTCGACACTGACGTACACCCCGTCCGACGGTGCCCCGATCGAGAAGTTCGAGTCGGGTGAACACGACGTCCGGTTGATCTACTGGGACGTCAGCGAAGGCCGCCAACGCGCAAGAACCTTCACCTGGACCTTCAACGTCGTGTAGCCCAATCAGTCGGTCGGCAATTCGCCGGTCGCCAGCAATGCTTCGAAGCGGGAGGCGGGGATCGTCGGGACACCGAGCTCTTCTGCTTTGATGAGCTTGCTGGCGCCTGGGGATTCTCCGACCACGACCGCCAATGTCTTCTTCGACACACTGCCAGGACTCTTCCCGCCGCGGCTGGTGATCGCTTGCTCGGCACCCTCACGGGTGTAGCCGGGAACTGCGCCCGTGACGACGACCGTTTTGCCTGCGAGCGTTTGAACAATCGATGCACGCGCCTCGGCCACCGCAAACGCTTCCTGTTCACTTCCGAAGTTGACCCCGGCAGCCTCGAGCCGGCCGATGAAATCGGCATTGACCGGCTGCGAGTACCAGCGGCCCAACGCCGTCGCGATCACGACGCCGACACCCTCGACAGTTGCCCGTTCCTCATCTGATGCGTCAAAGATCCGTCGCAGCGTGCCAAACGCTCCGGCTAATGCCTGGGACGCCGACGGACCGAGGTGCCGAATTCCGAGAGCCGTCAGGACCTTCGACAGAGGGCGAGTCTTCGATTCCTGAATCGCCGCAATCAGTTTTTCGGCGCTGGTCGCAGCAAACCCTTCGAGCCCCGCTACCTGCTCGACAGTGAGCGAGTAGATATCGGCGGGGTCATTCACGAACTTGGCTTCAGTGAGTTGCACAACCGTTCGCTCACCCAAGCCCTCGATATCCATCGCCCCACGCGACCCCCAATAGATGACTCGCTGATCGCGTTGGAACGGGCAGGCCGGCTCGACGCAGCGCGTATCGGATTCACCCTCTGGTCGAACCAGCGTGCTTTCCAACGGACACGGACAGATCGTCGGAAACGACCAGGCCGGCAGTCCAACCGGACGCAACGACAACACCGGTCCGACGACTTCGGGGATCACGTCGCCGGCCTTGCGAACGATCACGGTGTCGCCAGGCCGCACGTCTTTCATGGCGACCTGGTCCTGATTGTGCAACGTCGCCATCCCCACCGTCGAGCCGCCGACAAACACCGGTTCCAGCACAGCGAAGGGAGTCGTCCGGCCAGTTCGCCCGACCGAGACCTGGATGTCGCGCAGAAATGTTGTGCGTTCCTCCGGAGGGAACTTGTAGGCAATCGCCCATCGAGGTGCCCGCGACGTAAACCCCAACCGCTCACGTTGCGCAAAATCGTCGACCTTGATCACGACTCCGTCGATCTCATAGCCCAAGTCATGGCGGTGCTCCTGGCGATAGGCACAATACTCGACCACGGCGTCGATCGAATCGAGGAGACGAACGTGCGAGTTGACCGGAAACCCCAATTCCCCGATCAGCTGCAGAGTCTCGTGATGCGAGCGAAAGGTTGGCCCACCGACGACGTGACCGACCTGATACGCCCAGAACGACAGGCGACGCCGCGCCGTCGCCGCCGGATCCTTCTGGCGCAGGCTGCCGGCAGCAGCATTGCGAGGATTCACGAGGGGCCTCTCCCCTGCCGCCGCATACTCTTCGTTGAGCGCCTCGAACACGGCGCTCGACATGTACACCTCGCCACGCACTTCGAGTACGTCCGGAGCGGGTCCCGCCAGGACTTGAGGCACATCGGCGATCGTGCGCACGTTGCCGGTCACATCCTCACCGACTTTGCCGTCACCACGAGTGGCGGCCTGGACCAGGCGCCCATGCTCGTATCGCAAGCTCATCGCCAGTCCGTCGAACTTCAACTCGGCGACGAACCGAGGCACGACACCGTCAAGACTGCGAACAACCCGATCGGCCCATGTTCGTAGCTCGTCAGCGCTCATCGCGTTGTCGAGACTGGTCATCGGCGCGGTGTGAATGACCGGCGCAAACGTCGCGCTGGCCGCTCCACCGATGGCTAGCGATGGCGAGGTTTCGTCGCCGAGCGTTGGATTGGCCGCCTCCAACGACCTGAGCTGGCGCACGAGTGCGTCGTAGTCGGCGTCGGGCAACTCCGGCGAGTCAAGTTCATGGTAGAGCCGGTTGTGGAGCGCCACCTGCTGACGCAGTGAGTTGATCCGTCGGCGTGCGGCGGACTCGTCTGAAGCGGTAGACATCGAGCGGGATTGTACGGTCAGTCGACGGCCGCGTACCGGTTGGCGACGTGACCACGCAGGCGACGCGAGACGTCGTGCAACGCATGAAAAACGCGTTCGGCGACTACGGGGCTATGTGTTCCAAGCCCGCATTCCGGCGTCAACAAACACTGTTGATGGAGGCGTTGCTCGTCGACACCGAGTTTCACGAGCTCAGTCCACAGCGTCGAGAGTTGGTGCCACGACCGATTCGATGTCACACCAATCGGACCTTCGGTGGCGACGGCCCCCCATGCGATCCAACCGTCATTGCGAAGGAATCGTTCGAGGTAGCCGGCGAGCGGGATCAACGACCGTGAGACCGGCAGGGACAGCACTCTCGGACCGGATTCGAGCACCATTGCGATGTCGACCTCGCCACAACAGTGAACTCCGACCGTGGCCAGCGGTTCAACCGACGCCATCGCAGCCGAGAGCAGATCGATTGCGACTCCAGGAGCAATCGGGAAATCACGCGACATCATTCCATGGGCGAACGGCTCGTCGAGGATCACGAGCTGCGGCGACAGCGGCAACGCCTCAGCTACGGCAGCGGCGAGTGATCGCAGGTGGCTGCGCACTGTGCCGAGGGCAACATCGAAAGCGACGCACGGGTCGACCCCAGCTCGACGGAGCGCGATCCCGACGCTGATCGGGCCGACGAACTGCCACTTGACGGGACCGCAGTATCCCTGCCCGCTGGCATGTTCGAGGAACGTCCGGAACCCAACGAAGTTGTCACGTCTCAGGTCGGTATCGGTCGGTGCCGTCGAGTCGAGTCGGTCGATATCAATCGCGACTGTTCCGTACTGGCCAAGGGTGACACCCGCCGCGCCGACCAACGCCTGGGCAATCGATGACTCAGCCGGCGAGCGGCGCGGCAAGCTCGGTATTGCCGGCACGTCGTGCGCGATCAAGGCAAACTCGACCGCTTGCCGGGCGTTGCGGTGCGGCAGGCTCCCGATTCCGGTCGTCGAGGCTGGGGCGACGACTGTGAGCGCCGGCGGCGGCGCGCTAGCAACGGCGTCGCCGTCAACACGCGTGCCCATCGCCATCGGACAATCGTTGCACGACGGATCCGCGAACGACGATTTGTCCGACACACTTGCGAGGTGACGCGCCGGCTTCCGATCACCCGACTGATGCCGTGGGTTCTCCGATTGGGTTGGGTGGCGGTCCTCGTGCTCGGTGATCCGGCGATCGATAGCGCTACCTCCGAACGCAGCGACCTCGTGCAAGCAGTTGCGGAATACGGTGCCGGCATCGCGTGGCTGTTGGGCGTCTGTGCGATGGCAATCCCCGCTGTCACCAGCCTGACGGCTACTCGGACGCTGGTTCCGCTGTCGATATCCGCCGCCATCCTGGCGCTGGTTTTCGGTGCCGACTCAACACAAGGATGGGCGTTTGCAGGAATCGCCGCGCTCACGACGATCGTCGCCTTCAGTGGCGAGTTGGGGCGGCCATTTGTGCAGGCATCCGCCTATGGCGAGGAGGACCGGTATCTCCTCCGGCCACCCTCCGGGTATGCCGTCGCTTCCGGGTTGGCGTGGCTCCTGTGGGCTGCCGCAATATTCGGTGGATCACTCCTGTTGGCAACCAAGCAATGGATCGTCGGCGGCTCGCTTGCACTGATCGCACTGGGAGGCACCGGGCTTCTGTGGCCGCGTTGGCATCGGCTATCACAGCGTTGGTTGGTGATCGTTCCTGCCGGGTTGGTGATTCACGATCAACTCGTCTTGGCCGAAACCGTCATGCTGCGTCGGTCAGAGATCGCCGCTCTGCATCTCGCGCCCGCCGATACGACTGCCGCAGACCTCACCGGGCCAGCCAGTGGGCACGCGATCGAAATCGTGACCCACGAGTCCGTGACCGCGATACTCGCCGCCAGCGCTCAAGAGCCAGGCGGAAAGGCGATTCATCTCACCGCATGTCTGGTGTCTCCAAGTCGCCCCGGTCATGCGCTGCATGGTGCCGTCAAGCGACGGTTACCCGTCGGCTGAACGACTTGTCCTACCGGGCGGCAGTGCCGCCGCCGAGCACGTACCGATCGGATAGTTCGTACAACACCACGCTTTGACCGGGGGCGATTCGTCGCTGCGGCTCGGCCCAGTTCACGATCACTCGCCGACCGTCGCTGACGACCTCACCTGGTTTCGGTTCGCCATGCGCGCTGCATTGAACCAGTGCGTGACCTTCGAATGGCTCGGCATTCCACGTCGGCGAGTCGACTACCAACTGCCGAACGAACAAATCCGCGTCGGTGCCGACCGTGACGACCGCATTGGGTACATCGACGTCGACGACATACCGTTTCGGGCCGCCACCCGGCAAACCGATCCCGCGTCGTTGACCGATCGTGACCATCTCGACCGAATCGACCGTTCCGACCGACGAACCGTCGGTATCGACGACACGGCCGGGCCGGAACGCGATCCGATTACCCAGGAACGTTTCACGACCACCGGTCGATGTTATGAAACACACGTCCTGGCTGTCGGGCTTGCTCGCCGTCCGAAGCCCCAACTCGGTAGCGAGTCGACGAACCTCGGTCTTGTCGATGTCGCCGACTGGGAACAGCGTGCGGGCGAGCGCGTCCTGACCCAACATGTGGACCACATAACTCTGATCCTTGGCTGCATCGGCACCGCGGCCGAGCAGGTAGCGCCCATCGGGCGCACGATCGATTCTGGCGTGGTGGCCGGTGGCAACAGCGTCGAAGTCGAGTTGGTCCGCGCGTCGGAGCAACCGGTCGAACTTGAGGTGTCTGTTGCATTCGATACACGGATTCGGGGTGATCCCCAAGGCGTGATCGCGTACGTATGGCGCGACGACGTGCTCGTTGAAATCGTCGCCGAAGTTGAACACGAGATGGTCGATGTCGAGCTGTTGGGCTACTCGCCGGGCGTCATCGACATCTGACACGCTGCAGCAGCCGGAGTCGCTGTCGCCGCCCCACAATTTCATCGTGACCCCGACGACGTCGTGTCCTTGCTGTCGCAGGAGCGCACCAGCTACGGAGGAATCGACGCCCCCACTCATTGCCAACATCACCTTCATTGCTCGGTTACCCGACCTTCACACGGCGCAGACGCCGCACGCTGTCTGACACGACGTCGATCGCCCGGTCGATGTCAGCGTCGGTCGTGGTCCTTCCGAGACTCATGCGCAACGCTCCCCCGGCGAGCCCCCGCTTGACGCCCATCGCCGCCAACACGTGGGACGGCTCCATCGCTCCGCTGGCGCACGCCGAAGCAGCGCTCGCACAGAGCTCGGCCTCATCGAGAAGAAACAACAGCGACTCGCTCTCGATCCCCTCGATGCACACGTGTGCAGACCCGGCAATCTTGCTCTCGCGAGGGACTGTCTCGATCACACCATCGACACGCGCCGTGAGTTCGTCGATCAATCGATCGCGGAACGCTGCGAGTCGACGGTTCTCGTGTTCACGTTCCGCATCGGCTTCGACGAGGGCGACCGCCAGCGACACGATCCCGGCGACGTTGTGTGTGCCACTGCGGCGTTCACGTTCCTGGCCTCCCCCACGGATGATCGGGGCAAGTTTGACTCCTTCACGGATCGTCAACACACCGACGCCCTTCGGTCCGCCGAATTTGTGGGCACTCAGTGACATCAGATCGACCAACGGAGCAAACGCGCGAATATCTAACCAGCAGGCAGCCTGCACGGCATCGGTGTGGAGCAACGCGTTCGGCGCGTGGCGACGAACCAGCTTCGACACCGTGTACAGATCTGTGATGGTGCCAACTTCGTTGTTGACCGCCATCACACTGACGATCCGCGTATCTGCGTTCAATCCACGTTCCAGTTGGTCGAGATCGATATGGCCGGTGGCGTCGACTCCAACGACCGCGCCGCCCGACTCCTCAACAGGTTGCAGAACGGCGTGATGTTCAGCGGCCGAACACAGCGATACCCCACCGGCACCGAGAACCGCCGCATTGTCAGATTCAGTCCCGCAGCCAGTGAACACGACCTCGCCAGGCCGAACGCCAAGTACGCCGGCGACCTGGTCGCGAGCCTCATCGATCGCCCGCCGTGCGTCACGGGCGAAACGATGCGAACCGCTCGGGTTCGCAAAACGCTCAGTGAAGAACGGGAGCATCGCCTCGACCGCGGCCGGTCGCATCGGCGTCGTGGCCGCATGATCGAGGTACGTGATTCCCACGTCACCACGCTATCGACACCGCCTCGCGATGGAGAGCGGTACCGTCTTGACCGGATGGACGGCTACGACAACACCACCTACGGCGATGCATTCGCGGACATCTACGACGAGTGGTATCAAGCGATCTCCGATATCGACGCCACCGTCGCCGATCTGCTCGACTTGGCCGGTGACGGACCGATCATCGAACTCGGCGTTGGAACCGGCCGGATCGCTGTGCCGTTGGCGATTGCCGGCGCTGCCACGCAGGTCCGTGTCGCCGGCGTCGATTCCAGCGAGGCGATGTTGAGGCGATTGACCGAGCGCGACCTCGACTCGCTCGTTGCAGTCACCGCAGGCGACATGGTCACCGGGCTTCCCGAAGGACCGTTCTCACTGGCGTTCGTCGCCTACAACACGTTGTTCAATCTGACTGCCGACGATCAACAGCTGGCATGTTTTCGGTCCGTGATCGAACGGCTCTCGCCTGGCGGCCGATTCGTCGTAGAGGCGTTCGTTCCCGAGGTGCCCGCCGACAGCGACTATCACGGCAAGCACATATCTGTCCGGTCGATGACTGCCGATCGTGTCGTGCTCTCCGTCACCGTTCATCGCTCAGGTGGCCGGTTGATCGATGGGCAGTTCGTGGAATTTACCGAGGCAGGCGGCGTACGGCTGAGACCGTGGTCGATCCGATATTCGACTCCGATCGAGATCGACGCAATCGCAGCCGAGGCCGGTTTCGAACTCGAATATCGTTGGGAACATTTCGGCCGTACGCCGTTCACCGACGACTCGGCACGGCATGTCAGCGTCTATCTGAAAAAGTGATCACAAGTCGGTTGGAAGCGCTTCCACAGAGATCCCCACATTCCTACCCAGGATCGCTCTAGCATGGTCGTTCTGATGAGTCAGATGCGTTTGAACCAGCTCACGGGGCGATGGGTGACGATCGTTGCTGAGCGAGCCCAACGCCCGACCGATTTCACTCCTCGGGCGCGCTTGGAAGATCTCGATACTGGGCGTCCGTGCCCGTTCTGCCCCGGCAACGAGGAGGCCACCCCTCCCGCCCTCGAAACGATCGGTGAGGGCGGCAAGTGGTCAGTTCGGGTGATCCCGAACCTGTATCCCGCCTTCCATGGCGATGACGGATTCGCGGTACACCACGACGGCCCCGTCCATGTGATGGCTGAGGGCACAGGCATCCACGAGGTGTTCGTGTACACACCCGATCATCGCAAAGCGCTCGACCTGCTCGATGACCGCGAGGCTGGTCAGTTCATGCTTGCGCTGAAGAGCCGGTTCATCGAGCATGCGGCCAGCAACCACATCAGGTATACCCAGGCGATCGTCAATCATGGCCGCGAAGCCGGTGCATCGTTGGCACATCCGCATGGCCAACTGTTGGGTCTGCCGTTCGTCCCCGGTGAGGTGCTCGACGAGGAGCGCGCCTTCGCTCGTTTCGCCGGCGGATGCCTGTTGTGCACCACGGTCGAAGCCGAGATGGCGACCGGCGATCGGATTGTCTTCGCCAACGATGACGTTGCCGTGATCTGCCCGTACTGGAGTGGCTCGCCGTACGAGCTGTTGATCGTCCCATTGCGCCACGAGCTGCATCTGCAAGACGCTGATGACGATTCGCTCGAGGCGACTGGTCGCGCCCTCAGAGATGCAACCGCATTCTTGAACAAGGCGATTGGGGACGTCGCGTACAACGTCGGCTTCCACACCGCTCCTCATTCGCACACCGGCGAGTACCACTGGCATATTCATATCTGGCCGAACCTGGTGACGCAGGCCGGTTTCGAACGGGGAACGGGCGTCCTGATCAACATCGTCGCGCCCGAGCACGCTGCAGAAACATTACGTGCTGCGGTTGCCCCGTCCCCGGCGTAACGGTCGGCGTCCATGGGGCGGATTCGTGTTGACATCGAGATCGACGCTTCCGTCGACGACGTGTGGCGGGCGGTAGAACCGATTGAACGGCATGTCGATTGGATGGTCGACGCGGTCGCGATTCGCTTCGTCGGACCGCAAACTCGCGGCGTCGGCACACAATTCCTGTGCGATACGAAAGTCGGACCGATCACACTGGTTGACCGCATGGAAGTCGTCGAATGGGAGCCGCCGCGTCTGATGGGAGTCAAGCACACCGGAATCGTGACCGGGATCGGTGTCTTCGAACTTGAGCCGATCGACCTCGACCGACGAACACGATTCACGTGGATCGAAGAACTTCGCTTCCCGTGGTACTTCGGTGCCCGATTGGGTGAAGTCGTCGGTGGCAGGGCCGTCATGAAACAGATCTGGCGACGCAACCTACGTCGACTCAAGCAACTCGTTGAAGCAAGCGACCAGCCGACCTCGTGAGCACGCTCGCGGACGAGACTCGCTGGCTCGACGCCACTGAGCAGGCGGCGCTCGTGGCCGCATGCGAGGTCACACCAATCGAACTGCTCGAGGCGGCGATCGAACGGATCGAAGGGATCGACCCCGCTCTGAACGCGGTCGTGATTCGATGGTTCGACCACGCCCGATCGGTGGCGCTCGATCCGCAACTCCCAGTCGGCCCGTTTCGCGGCGTGCCATTTCTCTTGAAGGATCTATGGTCGCACTTTGCGGGGCAGACACTCAGCAACGGCTGTGCCGCCTTGCGCAACGCCGCCCCCGTGAGCACCGTCGACACCACGTTGGTCGCCCGCTTCAAGGCGTCCGGTCTGGTGACTGCCGGTCGGACGAACAGCCCTGAGTTCGGCTCGGTGCCGACGACCGAACCGCTGGCCTGGGGTCTGACACGCAACCCTTGGAACACCGAGCACTCGCCTGGTGGTAGCAGTGGCGGGTCGGCCGCCGCGGTAGCCGCCGGATTGGTGTCGATCGCCCATGCCAGCGACGGCGGCGGCAGCATCCGGATTCCGGCGTCGTGCTGTGGCCTGGTTGGATTGAAACCATCGCAAGGGCGGATCACGCTCGGCCCGTTCCGCGACGAAAGCAACCTTGGGGTCGAGTTGTGCGTGAGCCGCAGCGTGCGCGACACGGCGACCATGCTGCAGGCCGTCCACGGACCTGGCATCGGAGACACCGTGATCGCTCCGGCTCAACGCCAGAGCTACATCGACGACCTTCACACGTTGCCGGGCCGACTGCGGATCGGGTTACTCGATCACCATCCCAACGGCTCGCCTGTTGATCCCGATTGCGCCACCGCTGCACGTCACACCGCTAGCTTGCTCGAATCGTTGGGTCACCATGTCGAGCACGGATTCCCTGAAGCACTCGCCAATCCGGAGTTCGGCCGACGCTTCTCGGCACTGTGGAGTACGAACATGGCGGTCGCATGTGAACGAGTTGCGGCGCAGCTCGGACGGCCACTTGTCGAAGGCGATATCGAGTTGGTCAATCGGGCACAGGCGAACTTCGCTCGATCGGTGAGCGGTGTCGACTTTGCCCTGGCTCTCGCCGCCATCGTGGATTTCCGTCGAGCCGTGCAGTCGTGGTGGACGGACTGCCCGGGCGGGGCCTTCGACTTGCTGCTGACACCCACGCTTGGCGAGCCACCGGCCGTGCTCGGCACATTCGCCAACAACCCGGAGTCTCCGATGGCCCCAATCGTTCGGGCCGCACCGTACGTCCCATTCACGCCGGCGTTCAACGCCAGCGGGCAGCCGGCAATCAGCTTGCCGATGTGGTGGAATCAAGCTGGCCTTCCGATCGGTGTCCAGCTGGTCGCCGCCTACGGACGCGAAGACTTGTTGATCCAAGTCGCCGCCCAACTCGAAGCCGTCCAGCCGTGGGCGGACCGGCGCCCCTCAATCTGACCGCGGGCGCGCCGGAGCGCCCCGTATCTCGGGGTGATCGGGCGTCGGGTGGCCGGGTCGCCGGTTAGCAGAGTGTTGATTGGTGTTGTTGTTTGACCGATTCGCTGGGTTGCCGATCGATGGTCGATTCGGTGTGCCAGATCGTGCCGTCGGGTCGTCGCCAGGTGGCGACCCGGCCTGCGCTCATGGTGAGTTTCCAGCCGCCTTCGTGGACGAGGTGGTGGTGCTTCTCACATAACGGCA
>JANMTV010000302.1:0-3562 GCA_031390905.1 Ilumatobacteraceae bacterium
CCTCGGGTCTGTTGTTTCCGATCGACCCGTTCCCGATGTGCGAGGTGCTTAACAACTTCGGTGGCTACAGCGCCACCTTCGGCGCCGGAGGCCACCAAGGTGTCGACATTGGCGCTCGAGTTGGTCAAAAGGTGTACGCCGTCGAGACCGGCGTGCTGTATCGCAAATTTACGGATCTGGGGAGCGCAGCCGGCTACGGCTGGGGCCTGTGGGGTGATTCCGATACGAAGTACCGCTACTACCATCTGTCTGCATTCGTCGACGGTCTAGCCGAAGGCGATCGGGTGCGTGCGGGCGACCTGATTGGCTACGTGGGCGACACAGGCAATGCCACACCAGGCGGTTGGCATCTCCACTTCGAAGTCAGGCCAGGACCCGCCCCGCACAACAATCCGGTCGACCCGGTCCCGCTGCTGGCGATTCCGACCAACTGCAACGTGTACGAACGCTGATATCAGGTCAGCCGAAGCCGTGACTGCCTGGCGGCTAGCGAAGGCTGGCGGCTGACATGATCACGTCGCGGGCCCACGGGTCGAGCTGACGTGCTGTGAGACGTTCGGTGACGGTGATTGCCTTGGTGGCATCTTCCACGAGCCCTGACCAGCGAATGTATCCGCCCATGATGCCCACGATGCGGTCGCCGAGTTCCTCGCCGTGCACCATCACCTTGCCACCATTTCGCAAGATGTCATCGAGTTCGCGGTAGAACGACTTCAACCACAGGTCGCGTTCGTCGCCCTTGAACGGGCGGTGGCGGTACGGAAGGTTGAGTTCCTCGTAATTGTGCAGGTTGTGCGTCGCCTGAATGATCGAAATCACCGAGGTGAACCCGTTTTCACGGATCCAGATGATCTCCTCCTGGCGACGCACTCGGCGATGGTTGTCGCCGTAGCCGCCTGGTCGCTCACAAATCGCCAGTTTGTCCCTGAGAATCCAGGTGAAGTGGCGTGGCGTGATGCCGAGTGCCCATTTACCGCGCAGTTTCGGTGGCATCAGCAGAATTCCAGGATCAGGTGAGGGACGAACGGACGCATTGCAAAGATCGATACTACCGCTCAGGTTCGATGATTCTGAAGTGCTGATGTGAGCGTTCGACACGCCTTCCACCAGGGAGTTCGCAGGCAATCGACTCGCCACGGGCAACGGCAAGCACCCGTTCGACGGTGGCAGCATCCGGTGGATACCCGTCGACCGTCAGCCATCGCCGGATCGCCCGTCGAGCGAGCACCGGATCGGCGGCAGCGAGTCGCTTGGCGTCCGTCGGTTCAAGATCAGCGGCGAGATCATCGAGAAACCGGCTTTCAGCTCGCAACAGATCGGCTGAACGCGCCAGAATTGGTGCCAAATCGCGTCCAGCAATGTCGGCTGCGAGTGGGAGGAGTTCGGCGCGGATTCGATTCCGCCACATGTCGCTCGACTGGTTCGAGACGTCACACACGGGATCGATACCGAGCGAGGCGCACACGGATTCCGTCTCAGAACGTCGAAGCGCCAGGATCGGATGGCGAATTCCTGGGTCGATCGATGCCAATCCGTCGCTCCCGCTCCCTCGCAGCAACCGGATCAGGACAGTTTCCGCCTGGTCGTCGAGCGTGTGACCAGTCATCGCCCCGACGGGCAGGACCGACAAACGCGCCGCACGAGCCCTCGCCTCGAGGTTTGGGCCCGGACCGACCAACACCGTATGGAGGACGAATGAGACGCCGATCTGCCGTGCGATCGAACGAGCCTGATCGGATTCCGCCTTGGATTCCTGTCGAATCTGATGATCCACGTGATGGGCGGTGACGGTCAGGCCGTGGTCGTGCGCGAGGGCGACAAGCGCAGTGGAGTCAGGGCCACCGGAAAACGCACAGTCGACGGACGTACCGGGATCTGGAAAGGTGCAGCGAGAACGAAGCGCAGTGAACGAGCTCAGAGCTCGCGCTCACGATGGCGCTTGCCGCCGGGGTACTTCTTCGACGTGACCTGCTTGAGATAACCGGCAACCAGTTGTAGCGTCAATCCGCCGCCGGCGATGAGCATGATCAAACCGATCCACCAGTGCCAAATTTGGGCGGCAAGCATGAGTTCAGCGTAGCCAGCCACAAGCCCGCCAGTTCAAGTCGCTCGTTCAAGTCTTCGGAGGGCCGATGATCCCGTCGCCGTCAAAGTCTTCGTTGAAGCACATTTCGATGCGACCGAGGAGGCCATCTGGCATTTCGTCGTTGCGGCACTTTCGACGTATCGCCAGCTTCAGCTCAGCTTGGAAATCGAACGCTTGCAGACAATCCATGCATCCGTCGAGATGGTCGTGTATGTGACCGCGAACCTCGTCGGTGAGCTCGTCATCCAGGAAGGCATCGAGTTCGCGGATCGTTTGTTTGCAATCGGCCATATTGCGCTCGGTCAGTCGGTGTCGAATTCGGACGAGTCGGAATCCGGTGGGTCGGACGGGATGCTGACGAGGCCACGGGCCTCGGCGTACCCGTACAACGCACGCTGCATCGCTTTTCTTCCCCGATGCAGCCGCGACATGACCGTTCCGATCGGAATGTCGAGCATTTCGGCTATTTCCTTGTATGCGAAACCTTCTACATCGGCGAGTAAGACGGGTATCCGGAAGTTGGTCGGGAGGTCCTCGACGGCCTGCTTGACCTCGTCGTCGGTGAACATGTCGAGGAACTGATCCTCGGCCGAGAGGCTGGCGACGGCAGATTCGAACGACCCGACGCGCTTGTAGAGGTACAACTCCTCGGTGTCGCCGAGTTCAATTTCCTGCGGCCGCCGCTGCTTGGCGCGGTACTTGTTGATATAGGCATTTGTCAGGATCCGAAACAACCACGCCCGGAGGTTGGTGCCCTCTGCGAATGTGTGATAGCTGCGAAATCCGCGCAGATATGCCTCCTGCACGAGGTCTTCGGCGTCGGCCTGATTGTGGGTCATCCGGAGTGCGGCCGAGTAGAGCTGCGGTGCGTATTGCATCGCTTGCTCGGCGAACGCGTTCTGATCAGCCACGACGGTTGACCCTAGTTGGTCGTGTCACGCTCGGCTCGGGTGAAGTGTCCGGAGTGAGTTCGGTGAGATCAGGCGGCATCGATACCGCGCAACTCACCCGCCGATGCCTCCTGGGCGAGGAACCATTCGTACGTCGACCGCAGACCGTCACCGAGTTCGATCGAGGGCGACCAGCCGAGGCCGCGCAGCTTGGAGACGTCGAGCAACTTGCGGGGAGTGCCATCAGGCTTAGACGCATCCCACACCAGGTCCGCGTCGGGATTGACGACCTCACGGATCGTTTCCGCCAGTTGGCGAATCGACAGGTCGTTGCCGGTGCCTACGTTGATATGGCTGTGATCGCTGTAGTGCTCGAGCAGGTAGAGACACGCCGCGGCGAGGTCGTCGACGTGCAGGAACTCGCGGTACGGGGCACCCGTTCCCCACACCTCGACGTTGTTCGGGGTGCCATCGGCAGCGCGCAGCTTGGCGTCGTGGAACTTGCGGATCAGCGCCGGGATGTCGTGACTGGAGGTGAGGTCGAAGTTGTCGCCAGGTCCGTACAGGTTGGTCGGCATCGCAGAGA
>JANMTV010000330.1:0-2550 GCA_031390905.1 Ilumatobacteraceae bacterium
CCGGTGATCGCCTTGGTTCCGTTGTTCCGTGTGTGGTTCGGTCCGACAGTGAAGACGCGAGTGATCACCTGCGTTCTCGTGGCGATCTTTCCGATCATCACCAATTTCCTGTTCGGGCTCAAGTCGGTCGATCGCGGTCAACTCGACCTATTCACGCTGCATCGTGCAACCTGGTGGACCAGACTTTGGAAGCTGCAACTCCCGTCCGCGCTGCCGTCGATCTTCACTGGGCTTCGGATTGGTGCCGGCCTATGTGTAATCGGTGCGTTGGTTGCCGATTTCTTCTTTACTCGTGGCGACCTCGGTCTCGGTCGCTTGATCAACAACTACGCGCTCGATCTTCAATACGAGCGACTGTTCGGTGGCGTCTTCATGGCTTCGATGCTCGGAGTCGCCATCTACGCCCTCATTGGATGGATCGCCAACCGCGTTCTGCGCAATTGGCACGACTCTGAGGCATCTGCGGCGTGAACCGCACTAAAACCCAACCGTAACACCTACCACCCACCAGGGGGACACTCATGATGATCAGTAAGCGGCGTGCCATAGCGCTCGCCATCCCATTCGCTTTGCTTGCCGCCGCGTGCGGCGACGATGTCGTCGATGACGAAGTCGAATCCGCTGTCGAATCCGCAGCCGACGAGGCTAAATCTGCGGCCGAAGAAGCCGCGTCAGAGGTCGAGTCAGCGATCGAAGAGGCCGCTCCGGAGGTCGAGTCAGCGATTGAAGAAGTCATTTCAGAGGTCGACTCTGCGGTCGAAGAGATCGCCGACGAGGCCGTGTGTCCCAGCAATCTCGTGATTCAGAGCGACTGGTGGCCAGAGGTCGAACACGGTGGCACGTTCCAGTTGATCGGAACGGGCGGCACGTCGAATCCCGAGCTGTTCACCTACTCCGGTCCAATTCAGGAACAATACAAAGTTGGCGGCATCGAAACCGTCGAGTTCCGAGCCGGCGGCGACGCGATCGAGTTCCAACCGGTAGCCAGCGTCATGATGACCGATCAGGACATCACACTCGGCTACGTCAATACCGACGATGCAATCAACTCCTCGCCGACCGTGCAGGTCACGGGTGTCGCTACGACGCTCGAAGTCAACCCGCAAATGATTATGTGGGACCCGACCCAGACCGAAATCGACAAGGCCGATCCGACCACGTTCGCCGCAACAGGCAAGCGCGTCCTGCACTTCGGCGGCACGACATACATCGACTGGATGATCGCAAAGGGCTACCTCACTGCCGATCAAAGCGATCCGAACTACGGCGGCGCACCGACTGATTGGATCACCGAGGGTGGTTCATTCATCCAGCAGGGTTTCGCCACCAACGAGATCTACAAGTATGAGAACGAGATCCCGTGGAAGGACGACGCCCCGGCCGATGTCGAGTTCGTCACGATTCATGAGCTCGGCTGGCAGCCATACCCGGCGATGTACACAGTCCTGACGGACCGGCTCGAGGAGCTGTCGCCCTGCCTCACGGTGCTCGTACCGATGCTCCAGCAGGCGTGGGTCGACTTCTTTGCCGACCCGACGGCCGTGGCTGACAAAATCATCGAGGTGGCAACGTCGTACAACAACTACTGGACCGTTTCGGCTGAAATCAACGCCGCCGCCTTCCCTGTGATGGACGAGCTTGGCATCAATAGCAACGGTCCCGACGACACATACGGCAATTTTGACGAGGCCCGCGTTCAGGCCTTGTTCGACGAGCTCCTGCCGATTATGGAGGCCGCTGGACTCGAGCTTCCAGAGGGGTACACCGCCGAGTCGGCGTACACGAACGAGTTCATCGATCCGAGTATCGGTCGCTGATACCGCACGTGACGAAATGAGCGGGGCCGGCCCTTGTGGGGTCGGCCCCGCTCGCGTCCTGCTTCAGTCTGCGTAGGCGCAGAGGTCGAACAGATTGGCTTCGGGGTCGGCGAGATTGGCGATCGACCCGTATTGCTCGATCCTCGGCTGATTGACAAACACCGCTCCGAGGCGAATCAAACGATCGATTTGGCGATCAAACTGGTCGTTCGCGCAGGTCAGGTCGAGATGAACGGTGCCGTGCCTCGGCGTGCCGCGTTGCAGGCCGATTCGTCGGGTGCCATCACGTGATGAAAGCACTATCCATCGATCGTGATCTTCTCGTTCGGTCTCGATCAGATCGAGTGCAGCCCGCCAAAATGCCGACATCCGGGAAGGGTCGGCGACATCGAAGGTGACGAGGTCGAAACGAACGCTCACGATTGGGTGACGACTCCGGCTCGGTCGAGGATGACGTGGAGCAGGATGTTGGCCCCACGTTCGAGGTCTTGGGGCGCCGTGTACTCGGCAATGTTGTGACTCAGACCGTTGACCGATGGGACGAAGATCATCGAGGTCGGGCACACCCTCGCGAGCATCTGTGCGTCATGGCCGGCACCGCTTGGCATCCTGCGAGTCGAGCATCCGAGCGACTGTGCCGTCCGCTCCACGAGATCCACCATGTCGTCGTCAAAGTCGACGGGCTCGAATCGGGCTACCGAGCGGCTGGTGATCGTGACCCCTTCCGCTTTCG
>JANMTV010000345.1:0-1022 GCA_031390905.1 Ilumatobacteraceae bacterium
AAAAACGTGGCGAGATCGGATCTGGAACGATTCGTTGACCGAAAGGGCCGCGAGGCGGCGATTCGGGAAGTCCGTAAGAAGATCGACGAGGGCGGCGTCGAGTACATGTACTACCAGTTCGTGTCGGTCACCGGCCGGATCATGGGCAAAGGCGTTCCAGCGGATCAATGGGAGCGAATGGCCAACAACGGCTTTCAGCTCGTATACGGGGCAACCGCCAACCTCTTCACCGACCGCAACGGCAATTACATCGGTTACGGACCTGAAGCCCGGGAGTTGGTGGGCATGCCGGAACCGGACACGTTCTGTGTGCTCCCCTGGGACCCCAGGACTGCCCGGGTGTTCTGCACCCTCTTCCGGGGTCGGGAGGAAGAAGTCGACGGAGGCGCTTATCTCACCTCCGATTGCCGGGGCAACCTCGCGCGGATTCATGAGAAGTTCGAGAAGGACACCGGCCTTCACCTTCGGGTTGGAACTGAGCCGGAAATGATGTGGCTCAAGCTGAACCCTGACGGGACTCCCTCGGTAGAGGGCATGACCAAGCCTTACTGCTACCACATCGACCAGTTCTCAGAGTTGCAACCTTTGATTCACAAGGTCATGGAGTACGGCAAAGCAATGGGGCTCGAAATGATCCAGGGCGATCACGAAGACGCCCCTGGCCAACTCGAGCTCAACTGGATGTTCGACCGCGCCGAGCTCACGGCCGACCGGCTCACCACCTACCGGCAGATCTGCCGGCAGGTTGGCCGGGAGATGGGGGCGTTCGCCTGCTTCATGCCCAAGCCTTTCATGGGGGTGTCGGCCAATGGCTGTCACCACAACATTTCGCTCTGGAAGGGCGACAAGAACATGTTTATGCCCGAGACCAAAAATCCCCGCCTCCCCGGTCAAATTGGTCTCTGGTCGATCGGAGGAGTCCTCGCGCATCTGCCCGCCCTCACCTGTATCTCGGCGTCGACCGTCAACTCTTACCGACGCTTCTGGGACGCTGGGTTCTGGGCTCCGGTGTTCGCCGACTG
>JANMTV010000378.1:0-7682 GCA_031390905.1 Ilumatobacteraceae bacterium
CGAGCACCTCTCCGAGTGGCATTCCCTCAGCGAAGGCGCTCGGCTGGTAGTCGACTGTCAGCTCCTCGCCGGGCGGAATCGGCTCTGGGCCCATCATCGTGCGAAGCTCGGTCTCGCGGCTGGTGGAGGGGCGCATCTCGACGTATGCCATCTGGTAGCGCCCTGACCGTTCGATGAGCACGGTCCATTCCTGGCCGTCGTGCGTCGCGGTGGCTACGGGCGTCGCCCGCTCTCGCACTCCCAGCGGCTCCGTGGCGAGCATCTGCTCGGGGGTGGCGATCAGCATGTCCGCGATGGCCGGGTCGACCGATTCGGCTCCTTGCACGGTGATCTCGGTGTCGCCGAGTTGTCGGGTCTCGGTCCAACCGTCACGAAGCGGGTACGCCGCCCAGAGGCCGCTTTCGATGCCGGGATCGAGTGGCGGGTTGTGGATGTGGATGATGATGAGTTCGGGGTTCGTCGCGGTTCCGTAGACGATCCGATCGGAACGGGTGTCCGCACTTGCGTAGCCGCTGTCGCCGTCGACTGCGTACTGCCACTCGAGGTCAGTTGCGTCGGGGGGCACGGTGAGCCATTCATCGGCCGAGAGGGATGTGGCAGGGACGAGAGCTTGTGTGGCTTTGGGTGCTGTCGGCTGCGACGCTGTCGTCTCCTCCGTGGCGGCAGGGCCGGCTGTGCTGTTCGGTGCATCTGTGGCAACTGATGGTTGTTGGGCTGGCGCCGGATCTGCAGCGTCACGGTTCTCGATCGCGATCCAGACCGCAGCAACCCCCACCGCGATCAGGCATGCGGCTGCGAGGGTGAGTAGTCGTCTGCCACCTGGTGCTGGTCGCGTGTCGCTGCTCACCAAGCCTCGGTCCAGGTCGCCGTTTACGGCAGCCTCCACCGGTCTCACAGCGGCTGATCCGGACAGTGCATCGCTCCCGAACAGGTCAAGTCGCATCCTGGCGCGGTCACGGTCCGACAGGGCCTCGACGTCGGGGCGAAGCGATTCGAAGATCTCCAGGTCGTTCATGGCGACACCTCCTGTTCGGTGCGGAGTTGGGCACGGATACGGCGAAGTCGGGCGCGGATGGTGCTCGCGGGGATGCCGAGTGCCTCGGAGATCTCGCCGCTCGTCAGGTGCTCCCACGCCACCAGCACGAGCAGATCGCGATCGTCAGGCTCGAGCCGCTCGATCGCGCCCACGACCCGGCCCGCCTCGCGTTCGGCATCGACACGAGCGTCGATCCCCACCAGTGGGTCACCCGGAACTTCCGTGCTCGCACCGGCTCGCTGATGGGTGCGCAACAGCCGTTGCTCGGTTCGCCAATGCCGCCGCAAGAGGTTCGTGGCGATCCCGTACAACCATGCCCGCTCATCGCCGCGGCGACGGTCGAACCGCTCGAACTGCTCAAGCGCGACCCGAAACGACTCCGCCGTCACGTCCAACGCGACCTCGTCCCCAGCACGACGAGCGACATAGCGATGAATCGTGTCCACGTGCGCGTCGAACCACCCACCAACCACCCGTTGCGCCTCATCGTCGGGAATCGACGCGTCCATGCCAGCCACCACACCTACTCTTGCCCGCCAGCCACGGCCCTGATGACGGAAATCCGTCCGACCTGCCAGGGATCGCGCACGCGGCCGGCGGTCACCTCAAGCACAACCGCCCAGAATGTGCTTCCGCCCGGTGCTGTGGTGGGTACGTAGATCGGCACTTCCGATCGCTGGCACCGCAACGCCCAGCCGCTCGTAATCACGAAGCAGAACGCTCCGGAAGCCGCCCGAGAACCGGCGAAGTCGGGCGGCCTCACGCAATGGGCAACCCGCACATATCGGGCAGCGCAGAATGCCGGGCAACCGCGCGAGCGGCCCGCACGCAGATCGGCGCATATGGCGCGTACGTCAACCGGCGACAGCGGGCGCCCGTAGTGGCCGGAGTCCAGCGGCCGTTGCTCACTGCGAGCGAGCGTTCTGTGCGGTCGGCGTTCGGACGACAGCACTCGAACGCCGCTCCGCGCTTTCGTCGGGGCCTGCGCTACGCGGTGTCGTTCTGCGTAGAACTCCGACCGCGACCTCCCAGGTCGCAGCTCATTCGCACTCGTATGGTGTGTCGACGATGTCGGTTCGCTCGAACTCCACTGAACCTTCGGGTCCCTGGAAGTCGGCGACGTTGGGTTCGCGGAGTGTGAGCTCCCCACGGTGGTACGGGTTGTCCCAGCCGTCGGGCGGATTCGCATTGCCATCATTGAGCGGATCGGTTCGCCACCAGACGCCGTCGACCCGCGCCCACTCGACACCGCAGTGCACGTACAACGAGTAGTCGTACGTGACGCCCACCTCTGCGCCGGGGCCGTAGGGAACGTCGTTGGCGACATCCGCAGGGTCCTGGCCGACGCCGGCTTGCCCGTTGTTGGACGAGCAACCAGCCAACAACGCCGCTCCGATGCAGAGACCGAGGCACGCGAGCACTCTTGGCACGATGCTGCGTCTACTGAGGTCGTTCCCTGGGCCTGCCTTCACGACGCTCATTCTGTCTTGCGAACGCTCGCGACTCACCAGCGTGGATCAGCCCGTACGGATGTCCACGCGGAGTCGGCGACGCCGCTCGGAGGCTGGGCTGCCCATATCGACGGCGCAGAACTTCGCTCCGTCTCGAGCGGTCGAGGCGCACCTAACGGCGCATCGGCGCCTGTCAGCGGACCCACCGAATCACCGAATCGGGTGGTAGGTGTGGCAGGTCTGGTCGCCGTCAGCTAGCCCGGTTGGCCAACGCGAGTGTGCTCGAGAATCGCGGCAACAATGGTCTCCCAGTCGGCCCTATCGACGCCATGCCCGGCCCCCTCGAGGGGCAGCAGCGTCGCGCCGGGAATCTCCCCTGCGAGCACCTCGCCGTGTCGGAGCGGGAACATCGGATCTGTCGTGCCGTGGATCACCAACGTCGGGACCTTGATCGAGGACAGGGGCTCGCGCGATCGGTCGTCGTCAGCGATGGCATCGTGGTTCTGCAGGGCCGCAACGTTGCGGGCACGTTCGATGTCGCGCCGAACGAACTCACGGGAGTCCGCCTCATCGAAGCCGCGCCGGCCCCCGTTGAGGACACGGGAGTAGCCGACCAGGTACTCGACCACGGAGTCGGGGTCCGACCAATCCACCTCGGCGGTCGCCACGAAGCGCCCAAACTCCTCCGTCGGCGGTGGGAGCCGACGGTCACCGGGCGTCGCCGGAGAGGTACTGATCAGGACCAACGAGAGCACGCGATCGGTGAAATCGAGCGCAAGCTGCTGAGCGAAGGCGCCGCCAGCCGAAACACCGACGATGCGAGCCGCCGCGAGACCATAGGCGTCGAGAACACCGACGGCGTCGGCGACCAAGTCGGCGCCGTTGTACCGGGGGTGGCCAGGCTCATACGTCACCGACCGGCCGGTGTCGCGGTGGTCGTAGCGGATCACGAACCGCCCTCCGCCAGCGAGCATCCGGCAAAACCCCTGGTCCCACCAGAGCATTGACCCGCCAATACCCATCACGAGAAGGATCGCAGGGTCGGCCGGGTCGCCGAACGGCTCCGTGCACAGCGCCACGCCGTTGGCATCGATCATCCGCTCGGCCACGTTGCCTCCTCTCTCGCAAGCCAGGGCCTCTGACGGCCCGACGTTCCTCCGTTGTTGACGATGCAGACACCCACAACTCACCGCTGGACACGAGAGCTCTCCGCGAAACCGGTCAAACAGAGGCGAGAATCTCGGTCGCCTCGATGACCCGGCGCCCGAATCCACCGACACAGTCGTTGCGACGTTCCGTAATGCTCCAGCTATCGACCGTGACCGATTCCGCGCCGCCGTCGACGACATCGCGACGCAGGATCCCGAACTTCGTGGCTGATCCGCGACGGACACGAGGTCTGCTCGACACGTCCGTGGTCATCGACCTCGAACGTCTCGATCCGCGTCTACGCCGCGATGGTTGGGGCCGGTCGAAAAGCCCGCGGAGCGCGAGCCGTCGACCTCCTCATTGCCGCGACAGCGTGCTCCGCCGGCCTTCCGCTCTACACCCGCAATCCGGATGACTTCCAAGCCCTCCACGACCTGGTCGAGGTCATCCACGTCTAGACACCCCAGGGCCGTAGCGTGTCAAGCGGCTTGTTGGTTTTCTTGCTGGCGCGCGTCGGCCGGGGACTTGTCAACGGGGCCGGCGGCGAGTGCGCTTCGGTGGCGTCATCGATTCGACGAGGACCTCGATGCCGTCGAGAATCCGGTCGAGACCGAAGTCGAACTCGACGTCGATGTCATCATCGTCATCGAGCGCGCCTGATGCGATCGCTCGTTCCAACGCAGGGAATTGGTCGGGACCGATCAAACCGCGGATGGCGGTTCCATAGCCGGCCATGACCTGCTCGCCTCCGGCAGCCGCGGCGAGATCGGCGGTCAAGCTCGATACGTTTCGCACGAAGCCGCTGATGAGCAGAACTGACGACAGCTTTTGCTGTTCCGACAACGGTGCGTCGGCGAAACACCGCAGTGCGTCGTCGAGCCAGGCGACGCTGTTCGGCGCCAGCGGCGGAGCACCGATCGGCACCCGCAAAGCCCAAGGATTGCGGCGGTAAGCGTCGCGCTCGGCAGTGGCCCAACGCCCCATGCCGTTGCGCCAGCCATCACCCGGCGCTGATGACGAAGGAGGTTTGCCGAGCGCGGCATCGACCATCAACATCAACAGGTCGTCCTTTGCAGCGACGTAGCGATAGAGGGCCATCGTCGATGCCCCGAGCTCTTTCGCGACGCGCCCCATCGAAACTGCCCCGATGCCATCGGTGAGAGCGACCTTGATTGCAGCGGCGACAATCTGATCGAGCGTCAACCCGCGCTTTGGACCCTTGGACGGACGATCGCGCACTCCCCATGCGAGCGCGATCACCGCGGGCATCGGTGTCGGGTTGTTGTGGTCGTGTTGCATTGTTGGCCCTCGGAAGTGGTTGACGTCATCCTAGGCTTGCGTATATGGTACGCAATAGAGCGTACCTGCTACGCAGAAATAGTTGATCGAGGAGGATGGCGAATGACGACGAGTCAAGCGATCGAGGTCTCAGGACTGACCAAGTCCTACGGCGACACCAGGGTGTTGGACGGCATCGATCTCGAGGTTCCCCCAGGGACGGTCTTCTCGCTGCTGGGCCCGAACGGCGCCGGAAAAACCACGGCGGTACGGATCATGGCGACTCTGGGACGTGCCGATTCGGGGTCGGTGCGCATTGCCGGCTTCGATGTCGTCAACCAACGTCACGAGGTTCGCCGACGAATCAGCCTCACCGGTCAGTACGCAGCGCTCGACGAACTGCAGAGCGGCTACGAGAACCTGCTGATGATGGGACGGCTGCTGGGTCTGCGCGGCGCAGCGTCCAGGGCCCGAGCGACGGAGCTGCTGACCCAGTTCGATCTGTTCGACGCCGCTCGCCGGCGCGTCGGCACGTACTCCGGCGGCATGCGCCGACGGCTCGATCTCGCGGCGAGTCTCGTCGGCCGACCCGAGGTGATCTTCCTCGACGAGCCGACGACGGGACTCGACCCGCGCAGCCGGCTGGCGATGTGGGACGTCGTCGCCGCGCTCGCCGCTTCTGGCGCGACCGTCTTTCTCACGACTCAGTATCTCGACGAGGTTGATCGTCTCGCTGATCGAGTCGCGGTCCTCGAGTGCGGCCGTGTCGTGGCAATCGGCACCGCCGAACAGCTCAAACGACAGGTGGGCGGACAGCGTCTCGACCTGGTTGCCGTCGACGCCGTTGCCTACGAAGAGCTCGCGTCGGCGGTCGGTCTCACCGCGCTCGCGTCGGATCGCACCTCGTGCACGATCAGCGTGGCGACGGACGGGACCGCGTCCGACGTGCTGCGCACGCTCGATCGCCTTGATACCGCTCGTCGCCGTGTCCTGCGCTTCGACATCCACGGCTCGACCCTCGACGACGTCTTCATGGCGCTCACCGGCCACAGCACTGAGAAGGAGACATCCAATGTCTGACATCACGATCGCGCCGCCCCCTCGCTCGCGAGTGGTCATCGAAGGCGCAACGCTCACCGGCCGAGGCGTGCGGCTCTCGCTGCGCAATGTCGAGGGCTTGATCACGGCCCTCGCACTACCGATCGTGCTGATGCTGATGTTCGTTTACCTGTTCGGAGGGGCGATCTCGACCGGCTCGGAGTACGGCGACTACGTCGTGCCGGGTGTGTTGCTGGTGTGCGCCGGATTCGGCGCCGCGACGACGGCGGTCAGCGTCGCCCACGACCTGTCGGGAGGGATCATCGATCGCTTCCGATCGATGGATGTGCGCGGCGAAACGTTGATCGGCGGACACGTGTTCGCGAGTGTCGTCCGCAACCTCATATCGACCGCGCTCGTGTTCGCGGTGGCTTTCGCGATCGGGTTCCGCTCGTCGGCGAGCGCCACACGGTGGCTCGCCGCGATCGGCGTGCTCGCCCTGTTCGTCCTTGCCCTGTCGTGGTTGTCGGCCGCGCTCGGGATCCTTGCCCGCTCGCCGGAAGCGGCCAACGGGCTGACGTTCCTGATCAGCTTCCTGCCGTATCCGAGCAGCGCGTTCGTGCCGATCCGGACCATGCCGTCCTGGATGCAAAGTTTCGCCCGCAACCAGCCGCTGACCGCCGTGATCGACAGCATTCGGCGGTTGCTGTCCGACCAGACGATCGGGTCGACCGCATGGCGCGCCGTGGCGTGGAGCGTCGCGATCATCGCTGCTTCCGTCGCTGCTGCCGGAGTCCTCTTTCGCCGTCGCGTCAGCTGATCGTTGACCTCCCGGCCACGGCCGCCGGACGCGCCGTGCGTTCAGCTGAGCCAAATCTGCCTGATCCGCGCCACCTCAGAGATACGCGAATCGAGCAGAACGCGGGCGCCGAATGCCGAGGCTGGGTCTTGTTGCGTCGATGCTCAGGGCGGCTGGTCCGCCTGGCCTTCCTGTGGTTCGCGCTCTTTGATCCGGAGCATCCACGCGGTCGCGCCGAGCAGGAGGACGACGACGCCGAGGACTCCGATCTGCCACAGTTGATCCCTGAAGTTCGGTCCATCGCCGATCGACTCGGCGGCTTTGACCGAGAGCACCACAATTTCCTTGATCGACGCGATGATGCCGACGAGGAGAAACGGTTCGGCGACGAGTTCGCGTTTGGCGATGGTGATCCGTACGGCGGAGAGCAGCTCGACGAGGATGAACAGCAGCAGCAACGTGTCGAGCACCTCGACGACGGGTTTGGTGCCGAAGTCGTCGAACACGTCGATGAGGTCCTTCGCCGCGACTGCCAGCAACACGACCGAGGCGACAAGCAGCAGCGTTGCGATGCCGAGATAGACGACTTTCTCGGTGGCTTCGAGCGCTGCGTCGGCTCGTTTGGCCAAGCCACGTCGGTCGGAGTCACGGTCGGCCACGACCGACATCATGGCAGACGTCGCGAGGTGTCAGTGGCCGACCGTTCGTCCAGGTTTGGCTCAGTGCCAGTTGCTGATGGGGACGTCCTGCGGGTGCGGGGCGCCGGCGCCGGTCTCGACGAGCTGCTTCAGGCTCATCAGGAACGTGGCCCACTTCGTGCTGCAGTGGGACATGAACTCGACCGGCTCCCGCCAGTCCTCGTGCTTGAACAGCACGATCGTGTAGTCATCTTCCTGCTTCAGGTCGAAGCCGACGTGGGTGCCGATCCACT
>JANMTV010000356.1:0-17188 GCA_031390905.1 Ilumatobacteraceae bacterium
GTCTTTCCGATCACCATCGCTCGTCGATCGCTCACAACGATCGCTCACAACGATCGCTCACGACGATCGGCAGCGCGTCGAAGGTCGAAAACGACAGGAGCCGGGTACCCGGCCCGCTGAGCGGACTCGGATACCCGGCTACATGCCGGATCAGGTGGACTGCTTGCGGCGTGAGGCGGCGGCGATCAGCAAGCCACCGACAACCATCAGCAAACCGATCATCAGCATGGTCGACGTCGACGAGCTACCGGTCCGGGGCAGCTCGGCGACGATCGTGGGTGTCGGGGCCCCGGAGCTAGCCAGAGGCAATGTCGTTGTCGGGGCGGCAGTCGTGGTCGGAGCGGCCTGCCCGACCGTCGAGCCGATCTGTGCACTTAGATCACAGACTTCGTTCTCGGTTGGCACGCAAACCAGGTTCGGTTCGACAACGGCTCCGCTTGCCTGTTCAGGAAGTTCGAAGAGCGGATCGTAAGAGCCGCGCACTCGAGCCTGGTTGAGAATCAGGTCTCCGGGTTGCACGTTGCCGTCGACCTTCACGAGCAGCGTGATCTTCGGTGCTGTTGCGCCCGGGGCGATCGGCTGCGTCAACGTGCAGGTGACCAGTTGTGGCTTCACCGGCTGAGCCAGCGTGCATGATCCGGCAGCGGCACCACCGACGATCTGATAGTCGACGTAGGTGACGAGCGCCGGTAGTTGGTCGTCGACGACGACCGGGTGGAGTGCGAGGGCACCAGTGTTGGTGACGACGAGGTCGTAGTTCAACTCCTGGCCTGGTTGCACATCGGCTGCCGACACGGTCTTGACGATCTCGACCGAAGCAAACGAGTTGATGACCTCAACGCTGATCGTTTCGCCGAGGTGGCCGTTGAGCGTGAACGTGTTGGGTTCGATGGCTGTCTGCTGCGCTCCTCCGGCGCTGACCTCAGAGATCTGGTAGTCGATGCCGTCAGGGTTGAACGTCGACGGCAATGGGACAGTCTTGGTCTGGCCGTCGAGTAGATCGAACGTGATTTCCTCGACCAGCTCGACGGTGCTGCCTTCGCCGACTACGAGCCTTGACACCCGAATCGTGTACAGCGTGTCGGCACCTGGTCCGACGCCCTGCACATCCTTCGTGAAATCGACATCGTTGTGGCACATTTCGTTCGTCGGCCTGGCAGCCTCGGCGACGACGCTGCCAGCCACGCTGATCTCGATCCCGTCACCATGGCCGGCGATGATCAGCGTGCCGTTAGCGGGAACGGCAGCGGATTCGTCGGCATCCCAAGTGATCGTGATTGCCGTCGATTCTGCGTTCACGACCTCGTACCAGTAACCCCAGACGCTGGACCCGATGCCCTTTTCGTAGCAGATCCCGGTTACTTCGAGCGATGCCGGGCAGGACTCGCTCCCGTTAGCGAGTTTGCTCAGATCGAGGGGACCGAACTGGTTGGGGCCGGTGATGTAGTGGCCTGCGATCGCTACGGCGGTCGCTGTGCGGGCCGTGATCGCCCCTGCGTAGGTCCATGTGTAGTGCTCGGTGTCTGTGCCGAGCAGTGTGCCTTCGGCCGAGCAGGTCGGTTGCGTATAAACCGCAGGAGTCACCGGCACCGGGCACGATTCGCTGCCTGCGCTGAGCTGTGCCAGGTCATACGGGCCGAAGCTCGTCGGGTCGGTGAGAGTGGTGCCTGCGTTGGGGATTGCGGTGGCGGTGCGTCCGTTGAAGTCATCGGTGTATACCCAGGTGTAGTTGTCATTTGGTTCACCGATCAGGGTGCCTTCGGCGTCGCAGGTCGGCTGTGTCACGACGGCTGGGGTCACGGCGATCGGGCACGTTCCGCTGCCGTTCTCGAGCTGGACGAGGTTGTACGGACCGAACACCGTGGTTCCGATCAGCGTGAAACCTTGGTTGGCGACGGCTGTGGCGAACATGGCGTTGTCGGTTCCGCTCAAGACCCAGCTGTAGGCGTTGGTGCCAACGGTGACCAGGGTTCCCTCGGCAGCACAGGTTGGCGGCGAGAACACAGGGGGAACTGCCGTCGGGCAGGTTTCGCTTCCCGATGCGAGTTGGGCGATGTCGTAAGGGCCGAACACTGTCTGGCCTGTCAGCGCATACCCGGCGTTGGCTGTCGCTGTGGCGAATCGAGCTGTGCTCGGCCCGCTGTATGCCCAGCTGTAGGCGGGGTTTGATCCGCCGATCAGAGTGCCAGGAGCGGTGCAGGTTGGGGGAGTGAAAGCTGGCACGGTCACAGTCGGGATCGTGCAATCCGTCGGTCGACTGATGGTTTTCGTGTTGAAGTCCTGGTAGTCGTTCGAGAAGATCGCGTCGACGCGCTCTGTCGCCGATGCCTGGGAGTTCGGATAGGTGGCGGTTCGTGTGAACTGCGATCCGTTGGCGATCTGCTCGCCGCTGGGGGAGTACGTGGTGTTTGGCGTGTAGTCCTTGGCGTTGGTCGATCCGACACGCCAGCTGTCGGGCGCACTCGGTAGATACAGAGCCCACGACGGGTTGAAGCTGTAGGTGGCACCAGGGGTTGCCTTCCACGCCACGGTCCATTGGCCCGTGGCCGTCACGCACGTCGGAGTTCCGGTGAGGATCGGCTTGCTGGCGCTCGCCATGTTGGGAGTGATCACCACACCGATTGCAATAGCCGTCATCGCTGCTAGGAGTATCCGTAGAGCCTTCATTCCCGCCTTCTTTCCTTCGATTTCCCGCTTCGTCACGCTCGGTGAACCTGCCGTGTTTACCACGAAATGGACGTTCCGTGATGATCGGTGCGGGTCATGCGCCTAGAGTACCCAGATCGAGGGTCAGTACGTCAAGACTCTGCAAGGTTCTTGATTTGAGACAGACAAAATTGAACTATCATTTGACGATAAGCGTGATATTGACCGCACAGTGTGGGAATATGTCAGGAAATCGTCAAGTCGCCTGTCCGGGTCTGATCAGGCCGGTCTCGTAGGCGACGATCACGGCCTGTACTCGATCACGGATGCTGAGTTTGGTGAGTACTCGACTGACGTGCGTCTTGACGGTTGTCTCGCCGAGAAAGAGTGAGGCGGCAATCTCCTGGTTCGAGAGTCCACGTGCCAGCAGGCCCAACACCTCGGTCTCTCGATCGGTCAGGAGATCGAGCGCAGGGACCACGACTGGCGGTGTTGAGCTCGCAACGAACTCCTCGATCAGTCGACGGGTCACCGAAGGTGCCAGCAACGCCTCGCCGGCCGCCAGTACACGAACGGCGGCGATCAACTCGTTTGGATGCGTATCTTTCAAGAGGAAGCCCGACGCACCGGCACGAACTGCGGCGTACACGTACTCGTCGAGATCAAACGTGGTCAGGATCAATACACGCGTCTGCAAACCCGGGTCGTTCGTGATCAGCCGAGTTGCCTCGATCCCGTCAAGTTCAGGCATCCGAATGTCCATCAACACCACGTCGGGCTGCGACCTGCGACACAACTCAAGGCCCTCGCGCCCATTTGCAGCCTGTCCGACCACCTCGATCCCATCCTCCGACTCGAGAATCATCGAAAAGCCCGTGCGGACCAGCGCTTGGTCATCGACGACTGCGACCCGAAGCATCAGTGCGTCCCGACCGGTCGTTCGAGCGGAATTACAGCGCTCACACGAAACCCGCCACCCGAGCGCGGACCCGCCGACAACGTGCCTTTGTACAGCGCGACGCGTTCTCGCATCCCGATCAATCCGTGGCCGGTGGCCGCGTCCAATTCGCCCGCCGCGGCACCCAGTCCGTCGTCATTGACTTCGAGTCGAATCTGATCACGTCCGTATGTGATCTTCACGACCGCTCGGACGGGCCGCCCACCATGCTTGATCACGTTTGTCAACGCCTCCTGCACGATTCGGTATCCAGCCATCTCAGCTCCCGCTGATCGATGTGTCGGTTCCCCCTCGACCACCAACTCGGTGGCGACTCCGGCGTCCACACAGTGCTGAATCATCTGGTCGAGATCATCCATCGTCGGCTGGGGCGTCAACTCGACCCCGGCGCGGTCCTCGCTGCGTAGCACGCCGAGCATGCGACGCATCTCGGTGAGCGCGTCGCGCCCGGTTGTCTGCACCTGTTCGAGAGCTTCGATGGCTTGGTCCGGTCGTGTTCGCACGAGCCGCTGCGCCGCTCCGGCTTGGACGACCATCACGGTCATTCCGTGGGCGACGACGTCGTGGAGATCGCGAGCGATTCGGGATCGTTCGTCGAGCACTGCTTGTCTGGCGAGCAGGTCGCGTTCGGTCTCGGCTCGGATCGCGCGCTGTTCGAGTTCCTTGAGCCGGCTGCGCCTGTTGTAGACGAGTTCACCGACGGCGGCCGAGGTGAGGTACACGATCAGGATGCCACCGACTGCCTCGGCGGGAAGGTCCTCAACCTCGACCAACACACCAACAATTCCGATTACCGTAAACAGAGCGACGACGCCGCCGACGACGCGCCACACGCGACGCCGGTTGTCGCCTCCGTGCGCGGTGGCGGCGTACACAGCCAGCAGGGCGATCGCGTCGACATCGCTCGGGTAGTCCGCCACCCAGAAGGCGACCGTGGCAATCGCGATCAAGACGAGGCTGATCAGCGGGTTCCGCCGCCGGAAGGTGAAAGCGGTTGTCTGGACGACGATGAGAAACCCACCGAGTAGATCTTGATTCTGTTGGCTGCCCGTCGGCTTGGTGACGACATACCCGGTCATCGCCAGCGCGCCGACAACGACTGCAAACGCGACGTCGACCGCATGCGGATGAACTCGCGCCCATCGACGTACGCCCGTCCATGGGTGCCGTTCACCGATCATCGTGGATCACGGTAGCGATTGCGCCACGACCATCCGTCGGCCAGCCGGGTGATACTGCGTCGTACGAGGGGATGATTGCCGGTTCAGTTGGTGCGCCCGGGCCGAGGTCTGCGACGCTATGGACATGACCTTGCGGGACGCCAACCTCCGGCGCCTCAGGGACGGATTGTTCGATGTGCTTGTCGTGGGTGCCGGTATCAATGGTGCCGTGTCTGCAGCCTCGTTGGCCGGTCGTGGAGCGTCGGTGGCGTTGATCGATCGTGGCGACTTCGGTAGTTTCACCAGTCAGGAGTCCTCAAACCTGGTGTGGGGCGGATTCAAGTACCTCGAGAACTACGAGCTCCCGCTCGTGTTCGGACTTTGCCGATCGCGGAACCGCCTGATGAAGTCGTATCCGGACAACGTCAAGGAGATCAGCTTTCTCGCAAGCCTCGACCGATCGGCACCCTTCCGTCCGTGGTTCGCGGCACTCGGCGCGACCGCCTATTGGGCGATCGGATTGTTCGGCACCAAGCCACCGCGCCTCTACGACACGCAACGAATCGAGCGCGAGGAACCGGCGATCAACACGTCGACCCTGCGAGGTGGGATTCAGTACCAGGATGCCTATCTCGTCGACAATGACTCGCGGTTCGTGTTCTCGTTCGTGCGTTCGGCAATCGAGGCGGGCGCAACGACCGCAAATTACATCGAACTGATCGCCGCCGAACGACGTGATGATCGGTGGGTCGTCACGTTGCGTGATGTCGACGGCGGCGAGATCTTCACCACGTCGGCGCGATCGATTGTCAACGCCGCCGGACCGTTCGTCGATCAACTCAACGGCACGTGGGGGCTACGGACGGAACACAGAATTGTGTACTCGAAGGGAATTCATCTCGTCGTGCCGCGACTCACCACGACGCGCCATGATCGCGTGCTGGCCTTCTTCGATGACACGCAGCGGCTGTTCTATGTGATCCCGATGGGTCGTCGATCGGTGATCGGGACGACCGATACCAGAGTCGATCAAGCGTTTACTTCGGTCAACGACGAGGACCGTCGGTTCTTGCTCGAGCAGATCAACGCACGCTTGGATCTCGCCGCCCCTCTCACAGTCGCCGACATCATCGCCGAACGGTCAGGTGTCCGTCCGCTCGTCGTGAAACAGGATGGCGGTGATCGGCAAGACGTCGATTGGACCTCCCTGAGTCGCAAGCACGAAATCGAACGCGACGATGATCGCTGCGTGGTGACTGTGTTCGGCGGGAAACTCACCGATTGCCTGAATGTCGGAGAGGAAGTGGCGGCACAGATCGAGCAGTTTGGGATTCCTCTGGAGAAGGATTTGCACACGTGGTACGGCGAGCCGGCCAAGGCGACACGCGCCGAGTTCTACCGCCAGGCAAAACTGATGAAACTCGATCAACTGCGAACCAAGCCGAACACCGAGCCGCTCACCGACCGTCTTTGGCGACGGTACGGCCGACGGGCCTTCGCAATGCTCGAGGCGATTCGAGCCGATCAGACGATGGGGGAGGACATCATGGACTCCGCCGACTATCTCAGGGTCGAACTGCACAACGCTGCCGAGCACGAGATGATCGTCAAGCTCGACGACTTCATGCGTCGCCGTTCCAAGATCGACCTCGTCGTCCATGATGACGACATCGCCCGCTCTGAGGGCCTGCATGAGGTGGCGGTGATCCTGTTCGGTGACCAGGCCGACTGGCGGCTTGCCGAATACTTCGCCGAGAAGGCTCGAATCGCCTGAATCAACTAGGGCTTTCGGCTGTCATGGAGGCGTGTCGGCGGAGTCGAAATCACGCCAATGTTGCTGTTCTGTACGAGTGTTGCCTGGACGTCGATGATCACGTGAGCGGTGGCGAGTGTGAAGATGCACATGTCGCCGTCGTCGAGCGCCACGATTGCCATGTTCGTCACAGTTGTTCCTCGCACGTAGTTGACGTTCGATGTTGTCGGGGCAGTGGTTCCTTCGAGGTCGGTGCATCGACCGACCGTGATGAAGCCGTCGGCGTTCGCTTCCGTGACCGTGATTGCGATCGCCGCGGCTGGTGCCTCGGTGCCGAGATCGAGCCGAATCACGCTTCGCTCGGTCGGTCGCGCTTTGCACCACTGGTCAGCGCATTCACGAGTGTCGAGGGCGCGACGAGGTGCGGCGAGTTGCCATCCGTACCCCAACTGGGGGTCGAGCTTTCCGATTTCGTCGACGACCATGTCCGTCTGCGCCAGCGAGTACACGCAACTGCCGGTGTCGTTGCCATCCATCAACGCCATGTTGGATCGGACCGTGCGGTCGGTGTAGTTGAGATTCGAGAAGTCGGCCGACGTCAACGAGCCGCAACCGCCGATGCGAAGGTACCCCGGTGCTGCCGCGTTGACTGACACGATGTTCGTGATCCGGGACGCACCGTCGTTGGTTGGAACGACCCGTTCGCCGCCTGCGGTAACCGGTGTCGATTGTCGTGTGTCGATCAAGCGCGTGGGTACCGACGGCGTGAACTTCTCACCGTTCGGTCCGAGGTAGGCCATCACGTCGACGATGCTGTGGACCGCGGTCCGTCGATACACGCAGAATCTTCCGTCAGGTCCGATCGGAACGACGGCCATGGTTGCGACCGGCACGCTGGCGCTGAACGTGAGTGCCGACGTCGATCGCACACCGGACCGAGGACCACAATCCTCGAGCGTCAGGAAGCCAGGTCCCTCGGCGTCGGTCGCGGTGAGGTTGATCATGGCGGCCACTGCACCGGCCGGCGCTGCGACCGCGATCGGCATACGCCATCCGTCGCCGGGCCGGCCACTTCGATTGCACTGTTGGGTATCGAGCCCAGCGTCGTTTACGACGGTTCGGCAAAACGCGTTCGGATCACGAGTGAGGTTGTAGGTGGCGATCGCCGCCGCCTGACGCGGTGTACCGCGAAACTCGAAGTGTGGGGGATCCCGATTCAGCGACGTGCGTTGCGTCGTCGTGTCGGCGCAACCGCTGTTCCAACCGTAGCCACCCCAGTACAAGCCCCAACGCTCTGCGGTCTGAATGACCCATTGCGGGAGATCGGTCTGGATCGGTGTCGCGCAGGCGGTGGCACCGTCGATTCCGGTGTAACTCCGAATCGGATTCGTGCCTGCATTCATGTCGACCGCCAGGCCCCAAGCATGATTCGACAGATCGCTTGGGCTCCCTGACGGGCAACTCCAGCCACCGTTGGCGCTGGTGCACCGAAACGCGTATCCGGTGGCATCGGCCACGCGGTAACCGTTGGCGGTGATCTCGGTCAGAAATCCCTCGAACAGGCTCTGGACTGCGACGTGGGTTTGCAGTTTGCCGGCGTTGAGACCGCCGATCTTGGTGGTGTTCGATGCGATGTATGTCGATTCCCAGCTGGCGAGCGCTGGCGAAGCGTTGTACCAGTAGCCGCTCCATCTCCAACCTTCTCCGACGCCAGGTGCCGGCGGCGTGCCCCAGCCGGTTGCCGCTGGATCCTCGTAGAAGGCGAGCAGGCAGCCGTCGACGTTCCCCGACTCGGCCTGAGCGGTTGAGCACCGTGCCGGTGTAACCGGCAGTCGCCATGGCGTGTTATCGAGCGCTTGCGCCGGAGGCGACGGGACAGCGAACGCGGCGATGCTCGTCACGATCATCAGCCCTGCCATCGTCAATCGTCGATTCATATCGCACGTGCTCCTCGGTCCGCCGCCCGCAGACTTCGTCATCAAACTGTAATGTTGCTGCGTCCACAGTTCCTATCGGCCGAAATACCCGACTGCTGAAGGCACGAGATGCTCAAAATCCAGCGCATTATGTGCGCAGCCCTCAGGCGCGCACCCCCTCTGTACAGTCGACCGGGTGATCTCCTGTGTGTATTGCGGTGCCGCCCACCAGCGCCCTGCGGATATCAGGCAGTGCTGGTCGGACCACCAGGGAACCGAAACCACGGCTGCGGTCACAAGCGCTGAGTCATCGCCGATGGCTCCCCGAGCCGAGGCTCGGTTACGGAGAGGTCCAGCGATCTTGGGCCGCAATGTGGTGATTGGCGAGGGCGCCGCAGTCCCGCAGGATTGGGCGGACGTCGCGCTGATTGCGATCGACGGCGAGACCAGTCGGAACCCAGGTCCGGTCCTGCAGATCCTGCGTGCCGCGTCCAATGGCGGTCAGTCGCTGGTAATCCAACTCGCAGACGACGTCGGAGTTGCGCTCGACGTACTCCCGGAGTCGATCGACGCGCGACCGCCCTATCAGGTCGGTCCCGCCTACGTCTTCTTGCTGGATGAACTGCATCACTTGATCTGGGCGAACTCGATCGATGCCCGGATTGCCGAGCAGCCCCGATGGGCGCTGGTCGACGCGGCGTTGTTGCTTGGGGCGGAGCTCGGTGCTGACGGCAGCTCGGGTGATGTCGCGCTGCCCGACGGCCGACAGGTGTGGCTCGATGGCGGGCCAATCCGGCATCTCGATCCGATCGATTCGTGCCCAGTGCTGCACGCCGTGCAGGTTGAACACGGTTGCCTGGCGATTGCGTCTGAGAACATCATCACCGCCACAATCACCACCACCACCACCACCACTACGACCACTACCACGACCACTACGACCACGGCGGCGTTGGCTGCCGACCAACTGGCGGCGGTGACGCACTCGACCGGTGCCGCCCGGATCATTGCTCCAGCAGGCTCGGGAAAGACTCGTGTCCTGACCGAACGCGCCCGACAGCTGTTGGCTACCTGGCATCTGCCGACCACAGCCGTCAGCCTGGTGGCATTCAACAAGCGAGCACAGGAGGAGATGCAGGCACGCACAACCGATTTGCGGGGGTTGCAGGTCCGGACCCTGAATGCGATTGCCTTGGCGATTCTCAACGGTGTTCCCCCGTTCGCTCCGCAAGCTCGAACGTGGCGCACGATCACCGAACCGGATGTGCGGCGAGTTCTCTCGAAGTTCGTCAATCTGCCGAAGAAACTCAACGTCGATCCGCTCGCCGGTTGGCTCGACGCGTTGAGTTTGATTCGACTCGGTCTCGTCGATCCAGGCGAGGTCGAGCGGCGATACGGCGGCGACGTCGACGGGCTGGCCGAGGTGTGGCCGCATTATCGAGCGGCGATGGATCGAGAAGGTTCGGTCGATTTCGACGATCAGATTTATCGAGCGATCGAAATCCTGCTGACCCAACCGGCGGCCAGGCGGATCGCCCAACGGGCGTGTCGGGTATTGCTTGTCGACGAGTTCCAGGATCTCACACCTGCCCATCTGCTGATGGTTCGTCTGCTGGCGGCACCTGGTGGAGCGGTGTTTGGGGTCGGCGACGACGATCAAACGATCTACGGCTACAACGGTGCCGAACCTGGCTGGTTGATCGACTTCGCCACGTACTTCCCTGGGGCCGGCGACCATCCGCTCGAGGTCAACTATCGCTGTCCGGGGGGCGTGGTCGAGATTGCCGATCGCTTGCTCCGCCACAACCATCGGCGCGTTGCCAAGACGATTCGTGCAGCGTCGGCCGACACTGGCGGCTGGTCGGCAACGACGTCCGACGACCCGGTCAGCGATACCGTTCGGGTCGTCGCTGCGGCGTTAGCGGCAGGGGTCGCACCAGGCGATGTTGCCGTGCTCACACGAGTCAACGCCACGATCGCGCCTGTGCAGGTGTCACTCAGCATGACTGGAGTGCCGATCAGTGGAGGTGTCGGAACCGAGTTCCTCGAGCGCACAGCGATTCGGTCGGCGATGGCGTGGCTACGGCTGGCGAGTGGCGGCCCGCTCATCACCGACGACCTCAACGAAGCGCTCCGTCGACCGTCACGCGCACTGCATCCCACGATTCGAGGATGGGTAACCGAGCAACGCGATCTCGACGGGCTCGACCGGCTGGCGGCGCGTGTAACGAACGAGAAGGACGCAACCCGAATCGCCGAGTTCTCAGCCGATCTTTCAAGGCTGCAGAGCATGGTGTCGTCGAGGCGGTCGACGGCGAGTGTGACCGACGTGCTCGTCGACGAAATCGGGTTGGGCGGTGCCGTTGCCACGCTCGACACCGCCCGCCATGGGATGAACAGGGCGGCGCAGGGTGACGACCTGACCTCGTTGCGACAGCTGGCGCGGATGCATGAGAACGCTCGGTCGTTCGAGTCCTGGCTGCGTCAACACTTGGCCGTCAAGCGCGATCCGAATGGTGTTGTGCTCTCTACGGTCCACCGAGTCAAGGGGCAAGAGTGGCAGCACGTCATCGTCCATCTCGCCGATGCCGATCAGTATCCGCATCGCCTGTCGGAAGATCTCGAGGAGGAGCGCCGGCTGTTCCACGTTGCGATCACCCGCGCCAGTCGACACGTCACCATCGTCAGTGGTGACCGGCCGAGTCCGTTCGTCTCGCAGTTGACCACGGAACCGTCGCTGCACACCAGCGAGCCAGAGGTTGTCGGCCGGCAGGTCGCCACCTCGGCAGCTCGCCGAACTGATTCGTCTGATCATCCGCTGCTCGATCGGGGGCGAGTGATGGCCGTCGTCGGATTGGTACTCGTCGATCAGGGCCACGAGTGGGTGATCACCGAGCTTGAACCCGAGTCAGCGGTTGCACAACGCAACGGCACGATTCGTCGGTTCACGATTGGCTCCAAGGTCGAAACGCGGGGTCGCCAACGTGGTCAGCTCGCGGCGCGCACCGGTGAGTTGAGCGAATCGGGAGTGCGGGCGTTCGATCTGCTGAGATCGTTCAGGGAGCGCGCTCGCCAGGGCAAGCCGGCCTACACCGTATTTGACGACAAGACCTTGGCCGCGATCGCCTCGGCGCTGCCGGCTGACCTGAACGAACTGGCACGTGTCAAGGGTGTCGGTCCGTCGAAACTCGAACAGTACGGTGACGACGTGCTGGGAGTCCTCGCCGCCGCCATGCCGGATTGAAGCACCCGGTTTGACGAACTGACAGAATGCCGCCCATGACGTTCACCGAGTTGAGCCGCTCTCGATGGACGCCTCACGTTGCTTTGTTCGTGATCGCGTTGGGGGTTCGTGTGGCATGGGTGGTGGCTGTCGACCGGGCAGGCCAGTTCCCACTCAACGACGCGCTGATGTATCACGTCAATGCTGTCTCGATCAACGAAGGCAACGGTTTCCGCCCAATCGGGGGTGGCCCGACGGCTCGATGGCCACCTGGCTACAGTGCCGTGCTAGCAGGCGTGTACTGGTTGTTCGGGATCGACCCGTTGTGGGGTGAACTGTTCAACGCGCTGCTCGGCGCGGTCACGGTGGTGTTGCTGATGGTGCTCGTCGAGCGGGTCGTCGATCGCACGACAGCGATCGTCGCCGGTGTGATGCTGACGTTGTTACCGGGCCAGATCATCTGGACCGACGTACTGGTGTCCGAGACGATCTTCACGCTGCTGTTCGTCGGACTCTTCGTCGCATTGTCGTACGCCCGGCCGTCGTGGCGTTGGTTGATCGTGCTCGGTGTCGTCATCGGTGTTGGCGGACTCGTGCGCGGTGAGGCACTTTCGTGGGGCCTGCTGCCGATCGTGTTGTGGTGGCGCGAGATGCCGCGCATTGATCTGGCAAAGCGGATCTCGGCGATTGCGGGCGTGGCGATCCTCGTGTTGTTGCCGTGGACGATCCGGAACGCGATCGTGATGGACGCATTCGTGCCGATCGCCACCAACGCCAGCGACACGTTGTGGGCAGGTCACAATCCTGGCGCCACGGGCAGTCAGATGTATGTGACCGAGGCGTACCTGCAACAGTTCGACCAGAATCCACCGCACCGCGAACTGCAGGCCTCGAAGGCGCTCCGGAATGACGCCTTCGAATACATGTTCACGCATCCGCTTCAGGAACTCAAGTTGATCCCGCTCAAGCTGATCCACCTCAACCGCGGCGACTCGTTTGCGCTGGTGTGGGTCAACGAAACCCCAGGTATTCCACCGTTGTCGGCCCTCAACTACGAACGAATCGGTGTCCTTGCCGACATCGGCTACTTCGGACTGCTGGCGCTCACACTGCTTGGATCCGTATTCCTCGGTCGTGAGTTCTGGAGTCGCCCAACGTTTCGTTGCATCAAGGCGTCCTTCGCGACGGCCCTGTTTCTGTACGGATTCCTGTACTACGGCAACTATCGCTATCGGATTCCCTACGAGGCGCTGATGGTGGTGGTTGCCGCGACAATCGTTACTCAGATGTGGCGACGGATGCGCGGTCCGATCGTTGCATGAGAGCGATACGGTCACGGTATGGGTTTTGACGTGTTGACCGCCGAGCGCCCCACGTGGCGCGGCCGAATGCACGCCTGGGCATTTTTTGCGGTCTTTCCTGCCGGGGTGCTGTTGATCCTGTTGGCCGATCGACCGGCCGCTCGTGCCGCAGCCTCCGTGTACATCGGGACGTTGCTGCTGGTGTTCGGCACCTCGGCCGGGTACCACCGGCTCGCCAAGTCCTACCGGGCCAGGCGGATCATGCAGCGCCTCGACCATTCGATGATCTACCTCTTGATCACAGGTTCATACGTACCGATCTGCATCGTGGCGTTACCACTTCGGTGGGGAATCCCACTCCTGGCCTCAGTCGGTGGGCTCGCGCTGCTGGGGATGACGATCAAACTTGGCGGCATCAAACGGCTCGACTGGTTGGGCTACGCGCTCTATCTCATCATGGGATGGGCGGCGTTGATTGCCACACCGGCGTTGCGGTCGTCAATGACCCAGACGCAGTTGATGCTGGTGCTCGCCGGCGGGCTGGCATACACGATCGGTTTCCCGGTTCTGCTCTTGCGTCGCCCTGATCCGTGGCCGAACGTGTTCGGGTATCACGAGGTTTGGCATGGACTCACGATCGCCGCCGCGACGCTCCACTTCGGGGCCGTTGCCAACATCGTGGCCTAGTCAGTAGTTGCTAGTCGGGTCGTTGCCTACTCGACGTGCCAGGTGCCGTTCGAGCGGAGTAACGCCGACAGGTCTCCCGGGCCGCTTTTCTCCGACGCTGCGGCGAGTTGGATGCTCACCGCCGACGCGTATTCGGGACGTTCGATGGACCGGAAGACGCCGAATGGGGTCGGTGAGTGATCGTCGGTATTCAGCCGGGCGAGTGCAAAGGCGAGCGACGGCGATTCCACGTGAGCATCGTGTACGAGAATTCGATCGAGCCCGACGTCGGCAACATCGACCAACTGGAGCGTCCCGTTGGCGCCCATCATCACGCCACTCTGACGGTCGGCACCGAACAACACTGGTTGACCGTGCGTGAGGTCGATCATTATCTCGTCGCGATGAGCCTTCTTGGTCACATCGTCGAACTGGCCATCGTTGAACACGTTGCAGTTCTGGTAGATCTCGACGAACGACGCGCCCCGGTGGGCGTGCGCAGCAGCGAAGACTTCCATCATGTGCCTGCGGTCCAGGTCGTGGGTGCGGGCAACGAAACTGGCCTCAGCACCAAGTGCCACAGACAACGGGTTGAACGGCGGGTCGATCGAACCGAATGGAGTCGACTTGGTTACCTTGCCGACTTCGGACGTTGGGGAGTACTGACCTTTCGTGAGCCCGTAGATCCGGTTGTTGAACAACAGAATTGTCAAGTTGACGTTGCGCCGTAGCGCGTGAATCAGGTGGTTACCGCCGATCGACAGCCCGTCGCCGTCACCGGTGATCACCCACACATCGAGGTCGGGGCGGGCCACTGCCAGCCCGGTTGCGATTGCCGGAGCGCGCCCATGGATCGAATGCATCCCGTACGTGTTCATGTAGTACGGGAAGCGACTCGAACAGCCAATCCCTGAGATGAACACCGTGTTCTCCGGTGCGATCCCCAAGTCAGGCATCAGCATTTGGACCGCTTGCAGGATGCCGTAGTCGCCGCATCCTGGGCACCAACGAACCTCCTGATCGCTCGTCCAGTCCTTCTTCGTCGTCAGGTTGACAGCTGTATCAGTCATGACGATGCCCCCATCCGTGCTTGCTCGATCGCGGCTTCGATTTCCTTGGTCGTGAATGGCAAGCCGGCGACTTTGCTCACGGACTGCGCGTCGATCAGATACTTGCCGCGAATCACGTTGCACAGTTGACCGCGGTTGAGTTCCGGTACCAGCACCTTGTTGAATCGACCGAGCTTTTCGCCGAGGTCGTTCGGGAGCGGGTTCAGATTGGTGAGGTGGATCCAAGCCAACTTGTGTCCGGCCCTTCGCTGCCGTTCGACGGCTGCATGAATCGCCGCCCAGGTCGAGCCCCAACCGAGCATGCAGATTTCGGCGTCGGCGTCACCATGAATGTTCAGTTCGGCGTAATCGTCGGCGATTCGCTGCACCTTGGCTGCGCGAAGGTCACCCATGAGTGCGTGGTTCTCGGGGGTGTAGTCGATGTTGCCGGTCTTGTCGGCCTTCTCGAGACCGCCGACCCGGTGCATCAGGCCGGGCGTTCCAGGGATCGCCCAGGGTCGGGCGAGCGTGTCAGGGTCACGCAGGTACGGAAGGTAGATCGGGTTGCCCTCGTCGTCGACGCCGTTGGGCTCGGTCGTGAACGTCACGGAGATATCTGGTAGCGAGGCGATGTCGGGGATCTTCCACGGCTCTGATCCATTGGCCAGGTAGCCGTCGGACAACAGGATCACAGGCGTTCGGTACTTGAGCGCGATCCGGGCAGCCTCGATGGCGGCGTCGAAGCATTGCGCTGGGCTGTAGCTGGCGACGATCGGGATTGGCGCCTCGCCGTGCCGACCGTAGAGAGCGATGTTGAGATCGGCCGCTTCGGTCTTGGTTGGGAGGCCGGTGGAAGGTCCACCGCGCTGGATGTCGATGATCAACATCGGCAGCTCGATCGAGATCGCCAGCGAAACGGTTTCACTCTTGAGGGCAACCCCGGGTCCGCTCGTTGTCGTGACCCCGAGGTGGCCAGCGAAGGCTGCACCGAGCGCCATCCCCGCGGCTGCAATTTCGTCTTCTGCCTGAACCGTGCGTACGCCGAAGTGCTTGTGCTTCGACAGTTCGTGGAGGATGTCGCTGGCCGGCGTGATTGGATACGACCCGAGCGTGACGGGCAGTTTGGCCAGTTGACCGGCGGCAACGAGACCCCAGGCGAGCGCCGTATTGCCCGTGATACTCGTGTATTCGCCAGCGGGCAGGCGGGCCGCGCGTACTTCGTATCGGTGTCCGACCTCCTCGGTCGTCTCGCCGTAGTTGACGCCTGCGGCGAAAGCCGCCTCGTTGGCGGCAGCGACCAACTCGTTCTTACTGAACCGTTCGCGTATCCACTCGATCGTCGGCTCGATCGGTCGGGTGTACATGAATGACACGAGGCCAAGCGCGAAGAAGTTCTTCGATCGCTCTGCATCGCGAGGTTTGACGCCGAGCGGCAGGCAGGCCGTCTTGGTGATCGACGTCATCGGGACTCGGATCACTCGGTACCCGGCGACGGTGCCGTCGTCGAGCGGATTCGACGTGTACTCGGCCTTCTCGAGGTTGCGTTCGTCGAAGGCGTCCTCGTTGACGATCAGCGTTCCACCCGACTCGAGCCGGTGCAAGTCAGCCTTGAGTGCTGCCGGGTTCATCGCCACCAGCACGTTCGGCTCGTCTCCGGGCGTCGTGATGTCGTGATCAGAGATGTGGACCTGAAAGCTCGACACGCCATTGACCGTTCCGGCTGGGGCACGAATCTCGGCCGGGAAGTCAGGCATGGTCTGCAGGTCGTTGCCGAACGAGGCGCTGACCGACGTGAATCGGTCACCCGTGAGCTGCATCCCGTCGCCGGAATCGCCCGCAAATCGAACCACCAGTCGGTCAAGAATCGCAGTGTCGTTCATATGTGTGCCCCTTCGCTCAACCCCCCGGCCAAGTGAATCCATCGGTTGAGTTCACCATAGCCACGGAGATGTCACGCGCGTCAGATCATTGTGAGGAAATGCGACCGGATCGAATCAGAGAGCTGAAACGCAGATCGCTGTGACTGTGAAGCTGAAGGAGGCGCCAACGATCCTTTCGGCAGAAACAGACCAACTGTCGTTCGCTGAGACCACGGTTGCTGGGCCCTCGGCGAGGATGTGCATTCCGGACCCCGTGGTTTCTGTATACCCGCCGCCGACTGTCTTCTTGCCTGCAGGGCACGTAGCCCGCCGCGGCGTCGCGGCGTCGTTGGACGTGGGGTACGCAATCGATGTGACAACCTCGTAGCCGCTGACGCCGTTCGTTCCGGCGGCACCGTTGGTCCCGGCGGCACCGTTGGTCCCGGCCGCACCGTTGGTCCCGTTGGTCCCGTTGGTCCCGTTCGTACCATTGGTGCCAGCTGGGCCAACCAGTGAGACGCCCGACGCTGGCCATGTCGCCGTCTTGGGGCCCCAGATGGTGTTGGTGGTGGTGTTGAGGTAGAAGTCGCCCGCAACTCCGACGCCCACAACGGGGTTGACCGTTCCACTCAGGACGGTCTTACCGTTCGTGCCGTT
>JANMTV010000361.1:0-2344 GCA_031390905.1 Ilumatobacteraceae bacterium
GTAGGTCCTGCTTCGGGGTGCCCATACCGACCCACACCAAATTCGCCCCTGCGTCCGCCGCCCGGTTCACCGACTCGCTGATTTCGTCATCGGTCAGATCCCGAAACGGTGGCGACTCGGAAGCGACGATGTGTGCACCCGGCCACCGGACAGCGATCGCGGCTTCGAGTTCGACCAACACCTCTGGGGTGCTTCCGTAGAGATAGTGACGGGTGTCGAAGGCGCGGCCGAGGTCGAGCACCCGCTCCATCAGATCGGGGCCATACACGCGCTCCGCCCACGCAACTCCCCGGCGCTTCGCCCACCAGACGAGTGGCATACCATCGGGCAGGTTCGCAGCGTCGGCATTCAGGACTTCGGCGAGCTCTGACCGTTCGTCAGCCAATGCAAGCGTGTAGGCGTTACACAGGTGCACACCACCTCGAAGCGAACGATCGGCGATCGATGTTGCGGCGTCGTCGAGTGAGACGAAATCAATCGGTGCAGGGCCGACCAATAGGCGTTTCGGTTCCCACATGGAACCTGACCGTACCCGGCCTTAGCGAGCAGAGCGAGGAGCAGCGCCTGTCCAACGCGGAATCTCGTTGAGTGACTCGACCTCTCGCAACTTCGTCATCATCAACACCGTGCGGTAGGCGATCCACACATCGAGGCGAAGCGTTGCGTGCTCGACATAGTGGCGATCCCACCCGGGTGACTCACCGATCAAACCACGAGACCCACGCGACACCTGCCACAAGCCCGTGCACCCCGGACGAACCGAAAGCCGCTGGGCGACGAAATCTTGGTCGAACGACGCACTGAGTGTCGGCATCTCTGGGCGAGGGCCGACCAAGCTCATCTTTCCGGAGATCACAAGCCACAGTTGCGGCAACTCGTCCAGGTGACGCCGCCGTAATACTTGCGAGAACTTGGGGAGGTCGAGCGCCTGCAGCTGATATTTGTCGGCCGTGTCGGGTGCGAACCGAGGGAGCGAGCGGATCTTCCAGAACTTGAACTCCTGGCCGCCGTGACCGAGTCGAGGTTGTGTAAAGAAGGGTGATTGGCGATACCGCACGGCTGTGATCGCGGCGAGGATTGCAGTCACCGGAAATGTCAAGATCGACGCAGGAACGGCGACCGACAGATCGACCACTCGCTTGACGAACGAGATTCGACGAGCAGGCACCATGATTGGCGCCGGTGTCGTGACGATCAACGGCGATGTTGTCGCCTGTTCTCGCTGTGTGCGTTCTGTGTCGATTGTGTTCGTCATCACTCGTCCCCATGGTCCGCGGTGGCTCGTGATTCCTTCGGCATGTCAGGCCCATTGCTTGAGGCCTGGATGCTCGGGAATTGAGGTTCGGTGCGGTCTGGGTCCTTCGATTCGCGCAGATCATAAGTCTATGCAAACTCGAGCCAGATGTGAAAGGCGTTCTTGACGAAGTTGACGAAGCGAGCGGAAGAAGCCCGGTTGCGGATTTCCATTGACTCCGTATGATAGTTTGCATAGTCTTGACGTTGTTCACCATGAACGCACAGAGGGCGGACCGGGAGCCATGAAGGCGGAATCGCAGAAACAAAACGGATTCAGTTTGGTCGAGCTGTTGGTCGTGATCGTCATCCTCGGGCTCTTGGCGGCGGCCGTAGTGTTCGCGGTCGGTGGGATAACGGCCGACGCGCAGGAGTCTGGTTGCGACGCCGATGCGCACGTTCTGATTACGGCGACGGAGGCGTTCTTCGCGCAAAAGGGAGCCGAGGCGATTGAGCCGACCGGTGCGAGCGATAACCGATATGAGATCACGCTTGTCGGCCAGGAGTTTCTCCGCAGCCCTTCAGTGTTCTACGACTTGAACGGCAGCGGCGGGCTTGAGGTCGCTGCCGGATCCTCCTGCACCGTGGCGTGACGACGTGACAAACGTGAGCGAAGCGAGCATACCCTTCGGCCCGCCTGGAGGCATGCCCTTTCCGCCGCCGACACGATCGGCACCGGCGGCCGACTTCGTTCCGTACCTGCCGCCTGTCCAGCGCGCAGAACCCGTACCCGAGAAACCTGTCGTCTTCGACGCCAAGATGATGGTCGATGCGACCAGACGCAAGGTCGAGCACCCCGTCTACGGAACGATGCCGGCCGGCACCGAAGAAGGCCGCGCCGCGATACAACTCGCCCGCACGGCGATGAGGCGCAAGCGGACCCGCAACAAGTTGATCGCCCGCGCCGTCGCCGTTGTCATCGTCGGAGGGATCGCCGCCGCCGGCTGGTTCGGCTACCAGGCCTATCGAGACGACCAAGACCGGCAAAAGGCCGGACGAGCCGCCATCGCCGAGGATGAAGCCACAGGCGCCGCCACCCCGCTCGGCAAGC
>JANMTV010000372.1:0-10050 GCA_031390905.1 Ilumatobacteraceae bacterium
TGTGCGGGTGTGTGCCGCCAGCCAGGAGTGTTCTGCAACCAGTCGGGCTCCACGCCAATCGCGGCGAAATGGGATCACCTCGGTAGCCATTCGCGAAGCGAGTTCAGGGTGAGCAGTCGCAAATCCGGGTTGGACGTACAGCACGGGATTGATGCCGGCATCGCTCGGCAAACCTGCGAGTTGCCTGACGAGGTACTCCTCGGAGCCGCCAACGCGACCCGGCGCAAGCCACAACAGGTTGACCGCAACGTCAAGCGAGATCATGGGGCGGCAACCGCACGGTAGGCGGCGACGGTTGCTTCAACAGTGGCGTCCCACGACAGTTCGGCGGCCCTTGCCCGACCCAGTTCGGACCATTTGGCGCCCTCGCTGAATGCCTGGTCGATGCCGACTGCGATCGAGTCGGTGTCGGTCGGATCGATCAACACGGCCCCCCCGCCGGCGACCTCCTCGGTCGCGGTGCCCCTGCTCGTCACGACTGGAGCACCCTGTGCCATTGCCTCGATCACCGGCAGGCCGAACCCCTCCTGCAGGCTCGGATAGACGAACACCGCGGCTGCGGCGTACAGGACCGGCAGATCAGCCGATGGGACGAACCCGAGGAATCGGACGTCGGTCGCAGGCGCCACAACCGACTCCCCCCACCCGTTTGCACCCGCCACCACGAGGGTTACAGCCTGATTCAGAACTGACATCGCATCGACCAGCCTGGCAAGGTTCTTGCGGGGCTCCAACGTGCCGACGAACAACACGAAACGCTCAGGGAGGTCGTAGGTCTTGCGAACCTGAGCGATCTGAGCGGTCGTGACATCGACCGTTGACACCCCCCAGGGCACGACACGAATCCGTTCGGCGTCGAAACCAAGCTCGACCAGGTCGGTTCGAGTGCTGTTGCTCGGGCACAGGAGCAGTTCAGCCTTCCGGCAGCGTTCGAGCCCAGCCCGCATCACGCGGACACCGTGTCGAGTGAAGCGTTCCGGCGTGTGCATGAAGGCCACGTCGTGGATCGTCACGACATGTGGTGCTCGCGTGCCGGCCGGAATCGCAACTGTCGAATGACACACATCGATCGGCCCGGCGGCGTGCTCGACTCGCGGCCGACCGAACCGGTTCCACGTTTCGTACAACCAAGGTCGTGCAATCGGCAACTGACAAACCTCGATCTGCGGCTGGAAGGGCGGTGCAGGTTGGTGTCGATGCCGACCGGCAACGCCGATCACGTGAACGTCATCGCGTTCCGCCATCCGTCGGGCAACCTCCAACGTTGCAACGGCCGTCCCACCAGGCACGTCGTGCCAGCACTGCTCCAACGTGTACGCAACTCGGAGCGGCCGATTCATCGCCCCCATGATGCCCTGCCGGCGACCCAAACGTCAGGTTCGATCGCCGAACAACTGAATCCCCGCGGCGATCGCCGGCAGGCGATACGCGGCGGCCAGCGAGGCAACCGTCTCGTGGGCGTTGAGCCCGCTCGGGTTCGGCACAATCCAGAGTTGAGCACCTTCGAACGACTCAAGCTGGCGGCCCGTTGTCGCCTTCGGTTCGTCGAACGCCGCCCGGTAGGCCGTGATGCCAGCCACAGCAACGACGAGCGGTCGGCTCGCAGCGACAAACGCTCGGAGTCGTTGCCCGCCCGACCGGAACTCGTCAGCCGTCACCTCGGAGGCCTTGGCTGTCGCGCGATGTACCACGTTCGTGATCCCGATGCCGCGCTCGATCAGATGATCGCGATCTGCGTCGGACATGCCAGTACCCCGATCGATGTTTCGTCCGATCACGCCGCCAAGCAGCAGCGCCGGGTAGAAGCGGTTTCCCGGGTGAGCGAAATGGGTTCCTGTAGCTGCGGTCCACAAGCCTGGGTTGATTCCAACGAACAACAGCGTGAGCCCCGGACCGACAAGGTCGGGAACGGTCGTGTCGCGGAACGACTCCAACTCGCCACGTGTGAAACCCATTACGACTTCAGTCGAAGGACGAGTTCGCTCAACGGTTCTCTGTAGTGGCGCAGCATCGGGATACCAGCGAGTCGGAGGGCGGCATTGTCGAGCACGCTGTTCGCCGGTCGCGGTGCCGGTCGGGGCGGGGTGAGATCGATCGTCTTGATCGGGCGGACCATCGTCTGGTCTCGCCCAGCAGCGCCGACGATCTCACCCACGAACTCGAACCAACTCACGGCACCCTGGTTGGTCACATGATGGATGCCCGAACGACGCCCGACGGCAAGTTGCCGCACGGCGACGGCGAGGTCGGCAGTGAACGTCGGGCACCCGATTTGATCGTCGACAAATGACAACGTGTCCTGTGTCCGAATCAGCCGCAGCACCGTCTTGATCATGTTGTTGCCGTGTTCACCGCTTGTCCACGACGTCCGAATGATCGTGGCATCGTGACCGGCTTCCGTCTCGCCACCGAGCTTCGAGTGGCCGTAGACCGATTGTGGGTTGGGTCGATCCCATTCGCGATAGGGCCGGTCGAGCGTGCCGTCAAACACGTAGTCCGTGCTGATCTGCACGAGGTGTGAGTCGGCGCGATCGCAGGCCTCTCGCAACCAGCGGACAGCGAGCGCGTTATCCCGAAAGGCGCGATTTGGATCGGATTCGCACAGATCGACGGCCGTCCATGCCGCCGCATTGATCACCACGTCGGGCCGCAGTACCGATACAGCGCCATGTACCTGATCGCGATCACCGACGTCGAGCGAGGCTCGGTCGAGCGCAGACACCTGATCACCCTGCGAGGTGCAATGCACGGCGAGGTCGTGACCGAGTTGCCCGCCTGCACCAGTGATCAGGACCCGCATCAGCTTCCTGTTCGGGCTTTGAGTGGTTCCCACCAGTCGCGGTGGTGGCGGTACCAGTCGACTGTTTCGGCGAGGCCGGTGTTGAAGTCGCGTTCGACTGTCCAGCCGAGGGCGCTGATCTTGTCGATTTTGACGCTGTATCGTCGGTCGTGGCCGAGCCGGTCTGGGACGCGTTCGATGAATGTCTGGTCACGGCCGGTCAACTCGAGTAGCCGTTCGGTGATGATCTGGTTGGTGATTTCGTTGTGGGCGCCGATGTTGTAGATCTCGCCGACGACGCCGTGTTCGAGCACCAGATGTGCGGCCCGGTTGTGGTCCTCGACGTGAATCCAGTCGCGGACGTTGCCACCGTCGCCCATCAGCGGGACTGTTTTGCCGTCGAGCAGGTTGGTGGTGAACAGCGGGATCAGTTTTTCGGGGAACTGGTACGGCCCGTAGTTGTTCGAGCAGCGCGTGACCACGACCGGTAACCCGTATGTCGTGTGGTATGAGAGGGCGATCAGATCGCTGCCTGCTTTGGCAGCCGAGTACGGCGATCGGGGGGTCAACACGTCGGTTTCGGAGAACGAGCCGTGTTCGATCGAGCCATATACCTCGTCGGTCGAGATGTGCAGGAATCGTTGGATGCCTTGACGGTTGGCGACATCGCATAACACGTTGGTGCCGAATGTGTTGGTGTGTACGAAGGCATACGGTTCGGCGATCGAACGATCGACATGGGTTTCGGCGGCGAAATGGACAACCGCATCGTGGCCCGCCATGTGTTCCGTGACGGCGTCTTGGTCACAGATGTCGGCATGCACGAAGCGGCAGCGCCGATCGTCCAACACGTCACGAAGATTGGCGAGGGTGCCGGCGTAGGTCAGCTTGTCGAACACCGTGACCTGATGGTCGAAGTTGGCGAGCACCCACCTGACATAGTTCGAGCCGATAAACCCGGCCGCTCCGGTGACGAACAGTTTCATCTCGAGTCTCAGGTTCGCATCGGCCAGTAAGGGCTACGGCCGACCGGCAGGTCGGCTCGCAACGGATTCGTACGGTCACGTTCAGACACGATCGGATCAGCAACGCCCCAATCGGCGCCGATCACCGGATCATCCCACGCCACGCCCAACTCGTCGGCCGGGTTGTAGTAGCCATCAACGAGATACGTCATCACGACATCGGTCAACGCCGCAAAACCGTGAGCGACACCGGGCGGGATATACACACCCCAATGGTTCTCGCCAGAGATATCGAACGACTCGGTCGCTCCGTCAGTCGGCCCACCAGCACGTAGATCATGCAGCACCACACGGGCAGTCCCAACCGGCACGTACCAGTAATCCGATTGATGCAAGTGATAGTGCAACCCAACCAGGGCCCCAGCCTGCTTGTTCGAACGGTTTGATTGGATCATCTCACGAGCACCAGGAATCCATGACCGTCGATATGTCTCGATAAACAAACCCCGCTCGTCACCATGCGGCGCCAACTCAACGACATACACACCGGCAATCAGGTCCGACTCACGAATCGTCGTCATCGCTGTATGTCTACTCCACGTCGATCTGGCAGTGGTCGCCGACCATCAGCCGTAACGCACGCGGCCGCTGGCGGCTGCGCGACACGATCGCGTCGGACCCGATCAAGCTGTCTTCAAGCCTCGCAATGTCAAGGATCGAACTGCGATCCATCACCACCGAGTGCTCGATCTCACTGTTGGTCACGACGCAATCATTCCCAACCGCGGAAAACGGGCCAATGAAACTGTTTTCGACGCGAGTTCCAACACCGATCGCGACCGGACCGCGAAGCGTCGAACCGATCACAACGGCACCTCGTTCCACAATCACCCTGCCATCGATCGAGGACTCGTCATCGACATCACCATCGATCCGCGTTTCAATCTTCTCGAGCAGCAACCGATTCGCTTCGAGCAACGGAGTCAGCTTGCCGGTATCGATCCACCAACCAGTCAACAGCTCACACCGCACACGCTCACCCTGATCAACGAGCCATTGAATCGCGTCCGTGATTTCCAGCTCGCCACGCGGCGAAGGCTCGATCGCCTCGACCGCATCATGAACACGCGGCGTAAACAGATACACCCCAACCAACGCCAGATCAGACGGCGGATCAACCGGCTTTTCGACCAACGCCACCACATTCCCGTCGTCGTCGAGCGTGGCAATCCCGAACCGCTGCGGATCCGGCACCTGCTTCAACAAAATCTGAGCAGCCGGCGGCTGGTCACCCAACCGAGCGGCCTCGAACGCCCGCACAAACGCCGACAAGTCCTGCTCCAACAAATTGTCACCGAGATACATCACGAAATCGTCGTCAGCCAAAAAGTCACGAGCGATCCGCACACAATGCGCCAACCCGAGCGGCGCATCCTGACGGATGTACGTCATACGAGCACCGAACCCCGCCCCGTTACCCAAAGCCGCCATTACCTCATCACGGGTATCGCCGACAATCACACCAATCTCTGTGATTCCGGCCGCCACCATCGCCTCGACCCCATAAAACAAAATCGGCTTATTGGCAACCGGGACCAGCTGTTTGGCCCGAGTATGCGTGATCGGCCGCAAACGAGTACCAGCCCCACCAGCAAGGATCAGCGCCTTCATAGAGCACGGAGCATATTGGTTACACCCGATCAGGCGCAGATATGCGGCTGACGTATGTCAATCACCGTTCGCCGGATCACTTGGCGCGGTCGTCACGATCGACGCAGGCGGTGAGGTCTCGAATCGAACCGGGGCAGGTGCTTGCCCACGGAAGTACGCAAGCACCTCGTCCGAGCCGTCGGCGAGCACGAGCACTGCGTTGCCATTCATGTCGGCATTGTCGACGGGGAGTTCGAAGGTCCTGAGACCCTCCTCAACTGCATTCCGGAGGGCATCGGCAGCCTTCACCGGATCCAGCCCGGAATCGATGCGGACCGAGTCGATCACGGCGTCGATCGCATCGCCCGAACTGAAAGGCGACGACCGAATCTTTCGAAGCGTGCCGTCGATCGCTGCCCGCATGAACAACTGTTGACGCACGATCCGACCGAGATCAGCCCGCGGGTCCTCCGACCAAGTGAAGCCATCCCACTCCTCGTAGTGCCTACTACGGGCGTACGCCAACGCTTCGATGCCGTTCAGGGTCTGACACCCTGGGTGGAGTTCCAAACCGGTGCTCAGATCACGAGCTTGGTTTCCGACGCACAACTCGACCCCGCCGACGCGGTCGATGATGTCTTTGAAGCCGAAGAAATCCACCTCCACGTAGTGATGAATGGGGATCCCGAGCGATTGGCTCACAGTCGCCGCCAGCCGTTCGGCACCCTCATTGAAGGCGCTGTTGATTCGTTGATTCTCGCCGGTGCCGGCAATCTCGACCCACAGGTCACGCGGTAGCGACATGATCGCGGCACCGCCGTTTCGTTCCTGTCGCAGGATCATGATCGTGTCGCTGCGCTGACCGCCGGCGGCGCTCTGGTCGCCGATTGCCCCGAAATCCTCGGCCGTCGGATCGACACCCTCGCGTGTGTCGGACCCGACCAGCAGGTAGTTCTCGGCCGGGTAGGCGATCGTTTCGTCGTCCTCATCCGGAACGGGTGCGAGCACGAGATCGAGACCCTCGACACGTGTGACTTCGCCAGTTCGTCTATCAGCTGCGCGCAACACACCGGCCGCACCGACGCTGCCGATCACGGCTGCGGTGCATATCATCCAGATCAACGGCGTTCGTGAACGAGCGCGGCGGCTCGCCGAGGATAGTTGATCGGGACTCACCCCGGAAACGGTACCCGACTAATCCCGGCGGCAGGCGTCAACCTGGACGCAGGTGAATGATGTCACCAACGTCGATGTAGTGACTGACGGCGCATTCGTCGAGCACCACGAGTCTTCCGTCGCGTTCGACATCGATCGCCCTGCCCGACAGCTGACCGGCCGGAAGTTCGACCCGAACCCGTTGGCCGAGCGTGACGAGCGCCCGACGATAACGGTCATGGGTATCGGCTGGGAGTGCGTCGAAGCTTCTCAGAAGTGCTGCGAGCACGGCAACCGGCTCGACGTTCACGCCGACCTTCGCGGCGCCCTCAGGTGCCCATTTCACATTGAGTCCGACCCCAACGATGACGGAGCCATCGCTGCCACGTTGTGCCAACACCCCAGCGAGCTTGCGACCATCGACTTCGACGTCATTCGGCCATTTGAGCCGCGCCCCGAGATCGGCGACGATCGACACGGCATCGACCGCCGCCAACGCGACGCGCTGGATCAATACGTTCGGATTGCCCGGCGGCTCTCGGAACAGAATCGACACCAACAGGTTGCTCTCGGGTGGGGCGTCCCACCTGCGGTCGAGCCGGCCGCGGCCTGCGGTTTGATGATCGGTTCGCAAGACCGTCCGGTCGGGAGCACCCTGCAATGACGCCGCCAGGAGATCGGCATTGGTGCTCCCCGTCTCGGCGAGGTACCACACCTCCCATCCTGGCGGCCATGACACAAGGCCGTTCTGATCGTCGTGCTGATCGTCGTGCTGATCGTCGTGACGGATCCAATCGTTGATCCAAACATGGTCGGAGCCGCTCACGCCACCTACATTGGCACCTGTGCTCAAGAAGATCCTGATCGCCAACCGCGGTGAAATCGCCGTCCGCGTCATTCGTGCAGCCCGCGAACTCGGGATCAAGACAGTTGCCGTGTACTCGGAACTCGATCGAAGCGCTCTGCACGTACGGCTCGCTGATGAGGCGTTCGCGCTTGGCGGACAGACTGCCGCCGAGTCGTACCTCAACACCGACGCAATCCTCGACGCCATCCGCCGGAGCGGTGCCGATGCAGTTCATCCTGGGTACGGCTTCTTTTCCGAGAACCCAGATTTTGCTCGGGCGATTACCGGGATGGGAGTTGCGTGGATCGGCCCACCACCTGAGGCGATCGATGAGATGGGCGACAAGGTGTCGTCGCGGCTGGCCGCCCAACGCGGTGGAGCACCGATCGTGCCCGGCACAACCGAGTTCGCCAAGGGTGCGGACGACATTCGTGCGTTCGGCAACGAGTTCGGTTGGCCGGTGTGCATCAAAGCTGCGTTCGGTGGTGGCGGTCGAGGCATGAAGGTCGTGCAGTCGGCCGACGAAGTCGACGACGCGATGGCCAGCGCGCAGCGTGAGGCGAAAGCATTTTTCGGACGCGACGAGGTGTACGTCGAGCGTTACCTCACCTGGCCACGGCACGTCGAGGTGCAGATCGTCGGCGACCAGCAGGGCAACGTCGTATGGGTGTCGACCCGTGACTGTTCGGCGCAGCGTCGCCATCAGAAACTGATCGAGGAGGCGCCGGCACCCGGCCTACCCGCCGGTGTCGAGGACGCCATGGGTGAGGCTGCCGTCAAGGCCGCCAAGGCCGTCGGCTACTACAACGCCGGCACGGTCGAGTTCATTTTCCAGGACGGCGAGTTCTTCTTCCTCGAGATGAACACGCGGCTCCAGGTCGAGCATCCCGTGACTGAAGTGATCACGGGGATCGAACTCGTCGAATGGCAGATCAGGGTTGCGTCAGGCGAACCGCTGCCGATGACGCAAGCCGAGGTGGCAGCCCGCCGATACGGACACGGGATCGAGATTCGGATCAACGCCGAGGACCCTGCCGGCGGCAAGTTCCTGCCCTCCCCCGGTCCGATTACGAAACTCGTTGCACCCGATGGATTCGGTGTGCGGTTCGACTCGGGGTACGAGTCGGGAGACGAAATCAGCCAGTACTACGACAACCTGGTCGGCAAGCTGATCGTGTGGGGCCGCACCCGCGAGGTCTGTATCGCCCGCACGATTCGGGCGTTGGAAGAATTGGTCATCGAGGGAGTGGCGACCACGGTTCCGGCCGATCTGGCGATCCTGCGACATCCCGATTTCGCGGCCGTGGTGCACTCAACGAAGTGGGTCGAAGAGACTCTTGATCTGTCGGGGATCGGCACCACCCCAGCACAGCAAGCTGGGGACGATGGCGAACCGCTGGTCGAGCGGAATACCACCGTCGAGGTCAACGGCAAACGGTTCGCAGTCAAGATGTGGGTTCCCGAATCTGCTGGTGTTGCAGCACCTGCCGCGGCGAAGAAGAAGCGAGCGGCCGCCGGTGGCGCTGCTGGTGGTGCCGGTTCCGGCAACGTGACCGTGCCAATGCAGGGCACGATCGTGAAGATACTGGTCGAGGTCGGTCAAGAAGTCGAGGTCGGTCAGGGAATCGTGGTGCTCGAAGCGATGAAGATGGAGAACCAGATCAACGCCGAGAAGGCCGGAACGATCAGTGAGATCAAAGTCGCAGTTGGTGACAAGGTCGGAGGAGGCGACGTCGTCGCCGTGATCGAATAGCCGTTGGGTGAGGGGTCAACGAGCTCCAGCTGAGCCTCTGGGAAGTTCGACTGGTCGCAATTCTTGATTGCCACCACAGGTGACTGTGGTCACTGAATCTCCCCAGCCCGCCGGCGTGACGAGCGACCACCCAATGCCCGTGGCAAGCGAGCATGACGAGCTAAGTTGGCTTGGTCGATCTGAACGCTAGGAACAACACGGGCACCGGCAGGAATGCACCCGGATAGGGCGGACTCAGGAAGAACACCGCGCCGCCGCAGAAAAATGCCACGACTGCGGCAAGCGACGCGCGACGCGCGTGGAGTCTGACAAGTTGAGAGTTCGACGAGCCTCGAACCATGAGCGGGACAAGCGGGTGGACCAGCGCCGTTAGGGCGGCCACTGCTGCGCGTGTCTCGTCAGCCATGGGAGCACCTCACCCGTGACTGGACGAAGCCACCCTCAAGCGGGATGCTTCGTCTGCCGCCTATCAACCCAATGGACTCCACCCGGGAACCCGAAGCGCCGCTAATCATCGCGGTCCATTGAGACCCAAAGCCAGAAAAGTGCGGCGCCAAGCCCCAGTACTACTGCGATTATGGAACCCACTAATTGGCCTGACATTGAAGGTCAACAACGGTGGCGATAGCGGACACGGATTTTGACCCGGAAGACAGAGCCGCGACGCCGCGAACGCCTCCCTCCGCCGCTGTTTCCAAGGTCACGGAGCCCCATTGTTCGGCACCGAACATCGCCCAACCACTTTCGCTACTTTCTGGAACCGACGATTCGGAGCAGTTCGGTCGGCGCCGTGACGGTACGTCTATTCGGCGGCTTCGGCGAGGGCTTCGCTGAGCGCAGGGTGCACCAGCAAGCTCTCGAGGATGTCGCTTACACGAAGGTTGGCCGTGACCGCCAACGC
>JANMTV010000005.1:0-9231 GCA_031390905.1 Ilumatobacteraceae bacterium
TAAGGGCTACATCGCCGAGTCGGTTGTGGTGCTCGCTCGATACGCCTTCGAACAGCTCAGTTTGCATCGGCTCGAAGTGTGCATCGTGCCACGCAACACCAAGAGTCGGCGGGTGATGGCGAAACTCGAGTTTCGATGCGAAGGCGTTGCTGAACGATTCCTCGAAATCGCCGGTGTTTGGGAAGATCACCTGCGGTTTGCGATCACCGTCGAAGAATGGAACGACCGACGCGACGATTTGATGACGGCCTGGATTACCGGCTGACGGTCACGACCCGCAGCCAGCAAACCTGGTCGAACTTGGAAAGTTAGCCTTCGGCAGCGAGGCGGAAAGCTTCCGCCTTCGCTTGACGCACGGAAGTGCGCCGCTACCACATCTTGGTCTTCCAATGCCGCATGCTGCGGTTCTGTTTGGCGACCTTGGTCTTTGCGACCTCAGAGTCATGGTGGTGGATTGGTTTCCACGCGGCACCGGGTTCGTGTAGATCCTCCGGCTCAAGGCCAGCGCTGACTTGATGCGCGACCTGACTGAGCTCAACATGGATCCGATGCCGCTCGCCGTGGGCGTGGGCACGCAGTTCCTGTTTCGGCGGCAATGGCACTTCTGTGGTGCGATGACGCTGACTCATTGGCTACCTCCTCTATCGGTTGGTGTAGCTCCTCCCCAATCGACACAGTAGCCCACCGACTGGAGCCGAACGTAGGGACCTTCGTAACTTTCCTGCGCGATTGCGCCGAACGTGTTCGATCGCGTGAAGCCCGACACCGTCCGCGGTCAACTTGGCCCAGTCTTGATGTTGCTCGTCTTGATCTTGCTCTGGAGGGCGGCAATCCGTTCGTCGAACCACGGCTGCTGCATCGTCCACAGTTGAGGCTCGACCTCACGGGTCACTGCCTCGTCATGGGTCTCGATCTCGGCCATGTCCTTGATCGTTTGCTTGGTGAGGATCACCAATTGGCGCGGCGCACTTGCGGCGCCGAGCGCCATGGAATGGGAAGCATCCAGCAACTCGGCGTCAGGAACGCATTTGTACGAGAGCCCGATCCGTTCGGACTCGGGGCCGTCGATCACTTGGCTGAACACGACTGCAGCCATCGTGGCCTGCGGTCCGATGATCCGACGTTGCATCCACGTGTGGCCGCCTCCTGGATGCAGTCCGATTTGCATGAACCGCGTGTCGAAGCGGGCTCGGGTGGCTGCGATACGGACGTCGCAACCGAGCGCCATATTCATACCAGCCCCGACCGCAGGTCCGTTGACCGCTGCGATGGTGGGAAGCGGACTCCGGGCGATCCGGAGAAATCCTTCGTAGACGTTGGTCAGTGACGCTCTCGTCGCGTGCCGGAGGTTACCGAGGTCGGCACCAGCACAGAATGCCGAGCCGGCACCGGTCACAATCACCGCCCCGACCGACTCGTCGGCCTCGATCGTGTCCATCGCGGCGACAATCGCCTCGACCATCGGTGCCGTCAACGAGTTACGGGCATCAGGATTGTTGAGCGTGAGACGCGCAACACCTTCGCGGATATCGACCAAGACCAAGGACCTCGTACCAGGGGACATGCGAACAGTCTGGCAACATGTCACAGACATTTTGTAAATCGGTGGCGTACCAGCCGGTAGCCTCACGATGTTCACCGTGAACAACGAACAATTGAATACCAATCTCAATAAATCCCGTGAAGGGGGAGACATGATGAAGAGCAAGCGCACGCTTGCAGTGGGTCTCGTCGCAGTACTCAGCCTGGTGGCTGCAGCCTGTGGCGACGACGAAACTGATCCAGCAGCCGATTCAACCGACTTGGCTACAGCCGACTCGGCCACGGCCGACTCGGTTACGGCCGAGCCCGTGACAACCGAGCCGGCAGCTGCAGCCGTCAAGGTGGGACTGTTGTTCGACCTCACCGGTCGTGGCGACAAGTCATTCAACGACTCGGCCGCAGCAGGCCTTGACCGCGCCGCGGCGGAACTCGGTATCACTCCAAGCGAGTCGGCCCCATCTGGTGAGGACGACCGCGCCCCGCGCCTCGAACTCGCTGTCGCCGACGGTAACAACTTGGTCGTCGGCGTTGGGTTCCTGTGGGGTGGCGCAATCGGCGCTGGCGCCGCTGCCAACCCTGACACGCATTTTGCGATCGTCGACTCAGTCGTTGCCACCTTCGACAACGCCACTCCGGATGACACGACCGACGACGTTGCGTTGAACAACGTGGCCAGCCTCGTGTTCGCTGAGGAGCAGGGTTCGTTCCTCGTCGGAGCAGCGGCCGCGCTCACCAGCAAGACCGGCAAGATCGGATTTATCGGTGGCGTCGAGTTCGACCTCATCAAGAAGTTCGAAGCCGGATACATCGCTGGTGCGAAGGCCGTCAACCCTGACATCGTCGTACTCTCGCAGTACGTCAGTCAGCCGCCGGACTTCACGGGTTTCACCGATACCGCCAAGGGTAAGGAAATCGGCGGACAGATGTACGCCGATGGCGCCGATGTGGTGTACCACGCCGCCGGCCAGACCGGCAATGGTGTCTTCGAGGCAGCCAGCGAAGCCGGCGCTCCGGGCGAAGTTTGGGCAATCGGTGTCGACTCCGATCAATACCTGTCGGCAGCACCCCAAGTTCAGCCATACATCTTGACGTCGATGCTCAAGCGTGTCGACAACTCGGTGTTCGAGACAATCAAGGCTGAGTCGGAGGGTACGTTCACTGCAGGCGTCTCGGTGTTCGACCTAGCTCGCGATGGCGTTGGCTACTCGACCTCTGGCGACTTCATGTCGGCAGAGACGATCGCCACGCTCGAGCAGTTCAAGGCTCAGATCATCGACGGAACGATCGTTGTTCCGACCGATCCGACCGGTCTCTGATCAACACCTGATCAACCGATCGACCTGAATATGCAGAGGCCCGGCCGCAAGGCCGGGCCTCTGCGCGTCACGGCTGCATACGGACCGGTGCCAATCGACTAGAACTTGGCTCCATGACCAACACGGCTGTCGCTTCCGCTGTTGCAATCGAACTGCGCGACATCGTCAAGCGATTCCCTGGCGTCGTCGCCAACGACGGGGTCGACCTCACGGTGCGGACGGGTTCGATCCACGCGATTGTCGGAGAGAACGGCGCTGGAAAGTCGACGTTGATGAAGACGCTGTACGGCGCGCATCGACCCGACGAGGGAACAATCCGCGTGAACGGTGCCGAACAGTCGTTCCGATCCCCTCGCGACGCGATTGCTGTCGGAATCGGGATGGTGTTCCAACACTTCCAATTGGCCGACAACCTCACCGTGTGGGAGAACATCGTGCTCGGCGACGAACCGGGTTCCTGGTATCGAATCGGTGCCAAGCACGCTCGCACCAAGTTGCGCGAGCTCGGGGTGCGGTATGGGTTGGAAGTTGATCCGGACGCACTGGTTGCCGATCTGGGTGTCGGTCAGAAACAACGCGTCGAGATCCTGAAGGTGCTTTTCCGAGGTGCCCGAATCATCATTCTCGACGAACCAACAGCAGTGCTCGTACCGCAGGAGGTCGACGAGCTTTTCAAATCACTGGCCGAACTGACCGCTGGCGGTGCGACGGCAATCTTTATCTCGCACAAGCTCGATGAAGTGTTGGCCCATGCAGACGCGATCACCGTGATCAGAGCCGGCAAGACCGTCGGCGAAGTTCCGGATCCGAGCAAGGTCAACTCCCACGACCTCGCCGAGTTGATGGTCGGCAGTGAGCTTCCATCACCGGAAACTCGCGAAAGCACCGTCACCACCGATGTCGCCCTAGAGATCACCGGCCTCAGCGTGGCGACACCGGGCCAGGCGCACAAGCTCGCACTCGACAACATCAATATCACGATTCACCGTGGCGAGATCGTCGGGATCGCCGGCGTCGAAGGCAATGGGCAGGCCGAGTTGGTTGAAGCGATTCTCGGGTTGGAGCCAATCGCGTCCGGCGCAATTGAGCTGTTCGGACACGACATCACCAAAGCATCAACCGGCGACCGCCGCCATGCGGGGATTGGATACATCCCAGAGGACCGTCAGAAAGACGGCATGGTGCTGTCATTCCCACTCTGGGAAAACTGCGCGCTTGGCCACCAACGCCAGGAACCGTACGGTGACGGGCGTTGGATCGACCGCGCTGCCTCGCTGGCACGAACAGAACAGATCATCAGAGAATTCGACGTCCGCACACCCAGCTCGGACGTGCCCGCACTGACACTTTCCGGCGGGAACCAGCAGAAGCTGATCGTCGGTCGTGAGATGACGTCGAGCCCGAAGGTGTTGATCGCGTCCCATCCGACGAGAGGGATCGACGTGGGTGCACAGGCGGCGATCTGGGAGGTGATGCGTCTGGCCAGATCAATGGGCCTCGGGGTGCTCCTGATCTCGGCCGACCTGGAGGAGTTGATCGGCTTGTCCGACACGTTGCACGTGATCTACGACGGACGCATCAACGCCACACTCGTCCCCGCTGCTGTGACACCGAAGATCCTGGGAACGTACATGACAGGCAGTGCCAGGACCGATGACCCGAACCTCACCGCGACTGCGGCTGCGGCTGCGGCTGCGGCTGCGAACGGAGCCGACCATGGCTGACACGACCGAACGACCACTGCTCGATCGACTGGCGAGCAAGTTTGGCCCGAACATCGTCGCCCCCGTGATTGCCGCCGTCGTCGCCATCGCGGTGTCGAGCCTGACGTTGCTCGCCGGAGGCTACAACCCTGTTCGGGCGTTCACCGAGATCGGCAAGGTGCTCTGGTCGGTCGAGTCATTGATCCTGATTCTGAACCGAGGTGCCTGGTACTACGTTGCAGGCGTTGCCGTCGCAGTCGGATTCAAGATGGGACTCTTCAACATCGGTGCCGACGGCCAGTATCGGCTCGGGGCGCTGTTCGCCGCCTACTTCGGTGCCAAAGCCGACCTGCCACCGGTATTACACGTGCCATACATCGTCCTGATCGCCGTGCTCGTAGGGGGTATGTGGGCGGCGATCCCCGGTGTGTTGAAAGTGACCCGTGGAGTCAACGAGGTGATCTCGACGATCATGCTCAACTTCGTCGCCACCGGGATCAGCGCCTGGCTGCTCGGTAACTATTTCCGGCGCGAGGACGGAACCTTGCTGACTGCCACCAAAGTGATACCAATCAGCGGGCGCCTACCGAACTTCAACCGAATCCTCAGCTCGATCGGGCTTGGACTGCCAAAGGGCTCGGTGCTACAGGGGTACATCGTGATCGCCATCTTGGTCGGTATCGGCTATTACATCTTGTTGTTCCGGAGCCGATTCGGATTCGAGTTGCGGGTGTCGGGCGAGAACCCAGCAGCCGCCAAAGCATCGGGCGTGAATCCGAAGCGGATGGTGCTGACCACGATCATCCTCTCAGGTGCAATTGCCGGCTTGATCGGTATCGGACCACTCCTGTCCGACCCGACTCATTACAAGTACAGCGACCAGTTTCCTTTCACACTCGGGTTCACCGGCCTCTCACTGGCGCTACTCGGACGCAACCATCCAGTTGGAATCGCCTTCGCCGCAATCATCTGGCATGCCATCGAACGGGGCACACAGCCACTCACCACCAAGGGCTTCCCGCAGGAGATCGGCAAGATCCTGCAGGGCGCGTTCCTCCTCACTGCTGTGATCGTGTTCGAGGTGATGCAGCGCCGAAGCCAACGGGAAGCTGTGCGCGACGCTGCCGTCAAATCCTCCGTTCAAGTGGAAGCAGCGCCAGCATGAGCCTCCAGACGATGACTCCCTCGCAACCGGCATCGCTTCGCGCCCGGTGGTCCGAAGGCCGCAACTTGGCCCTGCTGCTGTCGGTTGGCGCAGTTGCGCTGATTTCGGTCGCTCGATTGATCTCCGACGCCGACCGGCTGACCTCATCGACGACGATCGGCACCGGTCTCCGCCTCGCCGTACCGATCGCGTTGGCTGGAATCGGTGGTCTGTACGCCGAACGATCCGGCACCGTCAACATCGGCCTCGAAGGCATGATGACGCTCGGTACCGTCGGAGCCGGATACGCAGGCTGGCAAGGTGGGCCGTGGTGGGCGATCATCGGCGGGATTGTCGGCGGGATTCTCGGTGGATTGCTGCTATCACTCGCCACCACGACGTTCGGTGTCAACCACATCATCGCCGGGTTCGCGATCAACATCATCGGCTCCGGTGTCGCCCGATTCCTCGCCAACGTGTGGTTCACCACCGATGAGGCCGGGGCAGCAGGCGGTTCGATCACGAGCAGCCCGGCAATCGTCGGCGACCTCGGGCGATTCTCTGTCCCGATACTGGCCGACGGTCCTGACCTGCTCGGCGACCTCGAAAAGAAGGGCTGGTTCTTCCTCTCCGATATCGCCGGCGTACTCAAAGGACTGACCAAAGATGTCCAGGCCGAGACGTTAATTGCGCTCGTCCTGATCCTCGGGTCCATCTATGTGATCTGGCACACCCCGTTCGGGCTCCGATTGCGGTCAGCCGGAGAGAAGCCGAGTGCTGCCGAATCGCTCGGTGTTTCAGTAGCCAAGATGCGCCACATCGGAATGGCGATCTCCGGAGGGTTTGCGGGGCTCGGCGGTGCGGTGATCGTGTTCGCCGGCGCTGACCAGTATCAGCAGGATCAGGTTGCCGGTCGCGGCTTCCTCGGTCTGGCAGCACTCGTGATCGGGAACTGGATGCCTGCCGGGGTGCTCGCCGGCTCGGCCGTGTTCGGATACGCGCTCGGCGTCGCCAACAGCCTCGATTCGGGTATCTCGGTGCGCGGATTGATTCTGGCGGTGGCAATCGGTTTGGCGCTGTTGACCGCACGGGCCGTGATCCGGGGGCGCTACGTCGAGGCGGCGATCCAAGCCACCGTCGGCGCGCTCGCCCTCGCTGCCTATCTCAAGGTCGAGGAAGTCAACAACCAGTTCGTCTACATCACGCCGTACGTCGTCACACTTGTGTTCGTGACCGTGTTTGCCCAGCGGCTGAGACCTCCCGCGGCGGAAGGGCATCCCTACCTCAAAGGTCAATCGTTGTAACTCATAATGGGCGCGATCGCTGATCTCGAACAGGCTCGGCTCGTTCCGAAGTCGCTCTTGCACGATCATCTCGACGGCGGGCTTCGGCCGACCACCGTACTGGAGTTGGCTGAGTCGATCGGCTGGGTATTGCCTGCCAACGATGCCGCCGCGCTTCAGGCATGGTGCACGCGGGGTGCAGACACGAAAGATCTCCTGCAGTACCTTGCGTGCTTCGAGCACACGCTCGCCGTCATGCAGACTGAAGAACAGATCGAACGAGTTGCCTTCGAAGCAGCAGAGGACCTCGGCGCGGACGGCGTTGTGTACGCCGAGGTGCGATTCGCCCCCGAGTTGCATCAGGCCAACGGATTGTCGTTGGAAGCGGTGTGTGCGGCAGTCACCGCAGGGTTTCGACGGGCCGAGGGCCAGGTTCGGGGCTCGATCGTCGTCAACGCGATCCTGTGTGCCATGCGGACTGAGCAGCGGTCGTTGGAGATCGCCAGCCTCGTCGACCGATTGCGCGGGACCGACGACAAGATCGTTGGTTTCGATCTGGCGGGCGCTGAAACTGGCTGGCCGCCGTCGTTGCACGAGGAGGCGTTGGCATTCGCCCGTCAACGTCACCTCAACATCACGATTCACGCCAGCGAGCCGCCCGATCTCGAAATGATTTCGGACGCGCTGGCTCACGGTGCTCACCGAATTGGTCACGGGGTCCGGCTTCAACGAGACGCCCACATCGACGCACACAACCAGTTGACACTCGGCCCATTGGCCCGACACATCCTCGATCATCAAATCCATCTCGAAATGGCCCCGACGTGTCACGTCCACGTGGGTGCTGTCGCATCACTCGGTCAGCACCCAGTTGCAAGGTTTCTCCGTGCGGGGTTCAACGTCAGCGTCAACACCGATAACCGCCTGATGAGCAACGTGATGCCGTCCTCCGAGCTGCTCGCCGTGAGCGACACGTTCGATCTCACCTGGAACGAGACCGAACAACTCGTGACGAACGGCGTGATGAGCGGCTTCGCCCCTCTCGAACAACGTCACCGAATCGTACGAGAACAGATCCACCGTTGGTTCGCCACCCAAACCCCGCAACCTTCGACGTCAAATCAGCCCACCGGCGGTTAGGCGCAGACAGTTGCGGGAGGTTTAGCCTGGGAACCGTGCTGAGGATGCTGAGCGGTCAACAGGTCGAGTCGTATGAGCGAGATGGGTTTCTTGTTGTCGAGGGTTTCGCCAGCACTCAGTCGTGCGACGAGCTGCGGGAGCGGGCGGTGGAGATTGTGCGCCAGTGGGAACCGTCCGGCGAGCGGACGATCTTCACCACGGCCGAGCAGGAACGGGCGAGCAATGTCGAATTCATGTCGAGTGGCGGGTCGACGTGGTGCTTCTTCGAGGAGGACGCGTTCGACGAACACGGCGATCTTCGTCAGGCGAAGGAACTCAGCATCAACAAGATCGGCCACGCCATGCACGATCTCGACCCGGTGTTCGAGCGCTTCACGTACACACATGCGTTGACTGCCGTTGCCGCCGACATCGGGTTGACCGACGCGTTGGCGCTGCAGAGCATGTACATCTTCAAGCAGCCGAGCATCGGCGGTGAAGTCGGGTGTCACCAAGACGCCACGTTTCTGTACACCGACCCGATGACGGTCATCGGGTTCTGGTTCGCAATCGAAGACGCGACGCTCGAAAACGGGTGTCTGTGGGCAGCGCCAGGCGGACACAAAACCGGCCTACGTCAAGTGTTCAAACGGGCTGGAGCGATGACCGACAATGACGGCACCGTGTTCGACGTGCTCGACCCGGCGCCGCTTCCTACGCCGCCGCAGGATCTCGTGCCACTCGAGGTTCCGGCCGGGACGCTGGTCGTGTTGCACGGACTGCTCCCCCACTGGAGCGGACCGAATCACTCAAATCACAGTCGTCACGCATATAGCGTGCACTTCATCTCGGCTGCCGCCCGGTACCCGGCCTGGAACTGGCTGCAACGGCCCAATGACATGCCGTTGCGACGGCTCGATACGGTGGCGGGATGACCCTTCATTGCGTTCCCCGGCCACGCAGGCCGCGGCTGGCCACTCGCTCGCTGGCGCTCGCTCACTCGCATGACTGGAGTGTGGACCGGTGACCGACATGACCTGCGTTCCCCGGCCACGCAGGCCGCGGCTGGCCACTCGCTCGCTGGCGCTCGCTCACTCGCATGACTGGAGTGTGGACCGGTGACC
>JANMTV010000031.1:0-19641 GCA_031390905.1 Ilumatobacteraceae bacterium
CGACCCGGAACCCCGACGTTGCTGTTGCTGGCCAGCGCATTCGGCCCGGAATTGAGTAGCGCCCCGTTGACGAGAGAACCTGGCAGCTGGAAGAACGAACCAACCGTGCCGTTGCCGGCGGAGTAGCCGGCACCAGCTGACGTGCCGCCCAGCCCTCCGGTTCCGCCTGAGGCATCGCCGGTCTCCCAGTCGATCGTGCCATAGTTGAAGATCGATTCGAAATCGCCGTCACCACCCACATCGGAGGTGTCCTTCAGAATCAACTGAAAAGAGTTGATCAGATCGGCATGCGAGTTGTAGTAGCCGACGTTGACCCAGTTGACGCAGAACGCCGGTCGGCCCTCGAATGTGATGTTGCCATATGTGACGAGCGAGGAAGCGGCGGCCCGCGTATCGACATCGGCGAAGAACGGGGCGATGATCGGCGGGACATCAGAGTCGATCGTGTAGGGCGTGTAGTCCGACTGGGGCTCGTCAAACGTCACGTTCCCGTTGTTGTTGACATACAGGCTCGAGTAGCTGACGCCAAAGAAGTTGAGGCTGAACGGGAGCGTCACCAGCGAACTTGAGCCGTCGTCATTGCGGGGCACGCTGTTCGTCAGGCAACCCGGATCGTTAACGATCGCAGCGGCGTCGGCGTGGACCATTTCGCTCGGCGCAATCGCGACAACGCCGCAAGCGATCAAGCCGATCGCAACCAGTGACCGGATCATACGCCTCGGGACACACAGTGGGGATTTGGGTGCGATGGCCATCTCAAAAGCTCCCATCTGTTGATCCGTTGTCGGACCCCCTCAACGTAACACCACTGTCAATTCGTAGAATCCGATTTTCCCTTCAGAGTACGCGGTTACGTCGTCAACAGGTTCGACTTCGACCCGGCCGCCGAACTCGCCCCGCAACCACCCGATCGCGCTATCACGGGACTCGACCTGGTTTCGGGGAGATCGGCCCGCCAGGTTGGTCAGCGGCTCGCCAACGGCCAGACTCCAAGACCCGTCATGAGCACCGTCACCCTTCGACCTTGGCAGCGAGCCGCGTTTGATCGCTACAACGCCGCCACCAGCCCTGATTTCCTGGCCGTGGCGACTCCCGGAGCGGGGAAAACGACATTCGCCTTGGCGTGCGCCAGGGCAACGCTGGCGCGCGACACTCGTCGGCTGGTCGTCGTGGCCCCTACCAGCCATCTCAAGATTCAGTGGTCGATCGCAGCCCACCGAATGGGCCTCCAACTCGACCCCGACTGGACGCCTGGTGCCGGGCTCGCCCGCGACGTGCATGGACTCGTGACCACATATCAACAAATCGCGATAGGAAACGCCGCCGAAAAACTCGACGGGCTGTCTGCTGACGGAATGGTGATCCTCGACGAAGTTCACCACGCCGGCCATGAGCGGGCATGGGGTGACGGGATTCGTCAAGCGTTCGGCAACGCTGCCAAGAGGCTGTCGCTGTCAGGTACGCCGTTCCGAAGTGACAGTGCCAAGATCCCGTTCGTCCGTTACGACGTCACTGCCGAGGGCGATATGGCGTATGCCGATTTTGTCTACGGATACGCCGATGCGTTGCGTGATGGTGGCGTTGTCCGGCCGGTCTATTTTCCGCGGGTCGACGGACAGATGGAATGGAGCACGCCGTCAGGCGATGTGCTGCGGGCCAGCTTCGCCGACGAGTTGGCGAGCGCCCAAATGTCAGCCAGGTTGCGCACGGCGCTGAGCCTCGACGGCGACTGGCTGGCTACCGTGCTCGGCCAGGCGCACGACCGGCTGCGAGCGATCCGACACGAGCAACCGGAGGCTGGCGGGCTGGTGATCGCAATCGACCAGGATCACGCCCAGGGGATCGCACGATTGCTGCGCGAGCGCTTCCGCACCACCGCCGACGTCGTCGTCAGCGATGATCCGGGCGCATCGAAGAAGATCACCGAGTTCGCAACCAACGACCGTCCGTGGCTGGTTGCCGTGCGGATGGTGTCTGAAGGTGTCGACATACCGCGCCTGCGTGTCGGGGTCTACGCCACCACGACGACGACAGAGTTGTTCTTCCGTCAGGCTGTCGGTCGCTTCGTGCGTTGGCAGGCTGGTCGGCCGAGTCAGAAGGCATATGTTTACGTGCCGGACGACGCCCGATTACGCGCTCACGCTTTCCAGATCGCCGAGGCGCGACGGCACGTGCTGCGTCCACCCGGCGAGCGTGATGACGACGAGTTCTCGGCTGAACTCGACAATCAGATCATCGAACAGGACCTGACCTTCGAGCAGCTTTCGCTCTTCACCGTGGTGTCATCGACGGCAACCGGGATCAAGATCCACACGGTGACCGAACTCGGGGTCCAGCAGTTTGACGACGAGCCGGACGTACCCGAGCCAAAATTCGCCGAAGATCCGACGCTCGAAATCAACCTGCCCGAAGTTCCGACGGAGGCCGGTCTGATCGTATGGAGTTCGCTCAGCGTCGCCGAGAAGAAGGACGACCTGCGCACACGCAACGCCGATGTCGCCAAACGGCTCGTCGATCTGACCGGCTGGAATCACCCCAGAGTGCAGGGCGAAATGAATCGCTTGGCCGGGGTCAGCAAGGTTTCGACAGCAACAGTCGAGCAGCTCGAACGACGTCTTCGGTACGCCGAAAGTTGGCTTCGTAAGCTCCGACGGGCCTGACCCCGACGACGCGCCCGCAGGCCGCGCCGTAAGATGGCCACATGCCTGCCGCCGGAGAGCATCACCCAGCATTCGAGGAGTACTGCGAATGCATTTTCGAACTGGCTGAAGACGACGTCGACATCATCCAGGCACGCATCGCCGAACGGCTGAATGTCAGCCGCCCTGCGGTCAGTGAAATGGTCCGCAAGCTTGAAAACGAAGGACTGCTGACCAACGACGGTGCGATCGTCCTGACTGTCGCGGGCCAGCGGTTGGCAGAACGTGTCGTGCGCCGCCATCGGCTCGCCGAACGGTTTCTGACCGACGTCTTGCAGCTCTCGTGGGCGGAAGCGCATCACGAGGCCGGCAAGTGGGAACACATCATGAGTGCCAACGTTGAAGAAGCGATGAACAAATTGCTCGGCTCGCCGACCACGTGCCCGCACGGCAACCCGATTCCCGGTTCCGACTATGTCGAATCCGGCGCCTACCCGCTCTCACAACAGACGGTTGGCTCGGCATTCGTGGTCAGCCGGATCCCCGAAGAGTTGGAGTTCACGCCTGGCCTCTTGGAGTTCTTGGAGGAGAGTTCGCTGCGTCCCGGCTGTTCGGGTGTCGTCACGTCGGCGTCGCCTGACGGTACGTTGACGATCGAGATCGATGGACGTCACGTCGGTGTCGGCCCATTCGCGAGTGACCGGATCCTGGTTACGTCGTGACCCGAAACGGTTCGACGGTCGCCGTGCTGGCGGTCGTCTGCACGGTGTCGGCGTGCGGCACCACCTACGTCGACACCGACGTCACGGTGCCCGAAACTGGCCCGACTACTACAACCTCGTTGCCTCCGATCGCTGCTGACGCCCCGCTCGACGGGCTGCTGGCCGAGATCGAAATGCTGCTCAGCGATCTTGATCGACGAATCGTCGAAACTGATCACGAAGCGGCCACATTGGAGCGCATCAGCGAACTGTGGCTGGTCGCCGAACGCCAAATCCGTGACGTCAACCCGGACGACGTATTCAACTTCGAGCAGGCAATCGAGCTTGCCACTTCAGGCGTCAACCGACTACGCCCAGCCGACGCCAGCAAGGCGTACAAGGTGTGGGTCACCGTCAACGCCGAATACGGAGGCCCATGATTGTTACACCTGGTGTCAGACACCAGGTGTAACAATTGGTCAGCGGAGGGCGGCAGGGAGGTCTGCGCTGTGGACGATCGTCAGGCGCTGTGTAGAGCGGGTGAGTGCGACGTAGAGGCTGCGTAGGCCGTGTTCGCTGACCGTGGCGATGTCCGCCGGTTCGACGACGATGACGGCGTCTAGCTCAAGACCTTTGATCACGCTGACCGGAACAACCGTGAGTGACTGATCGAGCCCTGTCGCGACGGCTCGACCGTGGCTCACGCCCGCCGCCATCAAAGCGTCCGAAATCCGATCGCACAACTCATCGGGCGCAACCACGGCGACGCTCCCGTCCGGCAGCTCCGTTGCCAGCAAACGTGCTTCGCTGACAACTCCCGCCAACACGTCGTCGACCCGGACGATGCGCGGACCGACAAGGCCGACCCGAACGGACTCGGGAGCCCGCAAACCGGGGGTCGCCGCCGCCATCACCTTGTTCGCCAACTCCATGATTTGGGCAGGGATGCGATATCCGACAGACAGCCCGATCACCCGCGGTTCCTTTCGGTCTGGCAGGTGCTTGAGCACGTCGGCCCAATCGTTCGGCGCAAGCGGCCCGGTTGCTTGCGCGATGTCACCGACGACCGTCATCGAACCGTTGAGCGATCGGCGGGCGGTCATTTTCAGCTGCATCGGCGTGAGGTCCTGCACCTCATCGATCACGATGTGTCCGTACGTTCGGATCTCATCGAGATCATCGATCTTTCCGCCCTTGCCGGGTTTTGGACCGAGCACTTCGCGGGCGTCGTCGAGTAAGGCAATGTCAGCTGGTGACCAGCGCACGTCGTTGACCGATTCGCTATGCGGGCGATACAGCGATTTGTACTCGTAGTCGTCGAACACGTCGCCAGCGGCGAGCCTGAGCAGAGCCATTGATCCGAAGAGGTCGTGCAACAGATCAGCCGGAGTCAGCACCGGCCATATTCGCTCCAGTGCTTCACGAATCTCCGGCAACGGCCTGACTTCGTTACGAATCTCATGCCCCGACACATCGCCGACCCGCCATCCGGAGGCCATTGTCGACCAGATCTCACCCTCGACCCAGCGTCGCGCGGCATTATGGCGACGGAATCGACGCCGCGCCTGCTTGACGATCCGAACGGTGTCATCGGCTCGAAGCCTCAGGTAGCCCGACCGGAACGGGACCACAACGTCTTCGCGCAACGGTCGCTCGCGGTCGGTGATCGCCTTGTCGATCACGTCTGACATACGTGCGTCGCCCTTGATTCTCGTCGCCAGCACGGAATCGACCTCGTCACCGGGTCCCGCAAACCTCACGTCAGGTACGAGATCGGCCAGAACGACCTGCTCGATGCCCGCTTCGCCGAGCGACGGGAGCACCTGTTCGATGTATCTGAGAAATACACGGTTGGGCCCGATCACGAGCAGGCCTTGGTCTTCCAGCGGGAACCGGTGGGTGTACAGCAAGTAGGCGGCTCGGTGGAGTGCAACAACGGTTTTCCCGGTGCCGGGGCCGCCTTGCACCACGAGCACTCCGGCTTGAGGCGATCGAATGATTTCGTCCTGCTCAGCCTGAATCGTGGCAACGATGTCGCCGAGCGTGCCTGTCCGACCCCGCTCGAGCGAAGCGATCAGCGTGCTATAACCACGGAGCTGGCTTCCCGGGCCGTCAGCCGAGTCACCGAGGCCGTCGTCGTGGCCGACCCCAAGATGGCCGGCACCGAACAGCTCGTCTTCGATCCCGAGCAGATGACGGCCTTCGACGGCGAAATGACGGCGGCGGGCGAGTCCCATTGGCTCTCGTCCGGTTGCTCGATAGAACGGCTCGGCGACTGGTGCCCGCCAGTCGACCACCACTGGCTCGGCGTCATCTGTGGCGACCGCCAATCGGCCGATGTGATAGCTCTCGAGCTCGGAAGAGTCGACGATCGTTGCACCGTCGTTGTCGACGGCATACCGATCGATTCGCCCGAAAACGAGCGCAGCATTGCCAAGATCGAGATCGGTGAGCCGCTTGACGAGGGCTTCGTCGAATGCGTTGCGCTCGAAACGCGCCTGAAAGGTACCGCCGAGATCAGGCTCAGTCAGGTCACGCAGCTTCCACGCCACCTTTTTGCTGTGCTCGAGGCAGTCGTAAGCGTGATCGATGTAGGCCTGCTCGCTTGGGAGGTCAGGGTGGTGTTGCGTCATCGAAGTGTGGGGCCTTACCGGCAGCCAACCCGCCGGATTTGGTCGATACAGCGTAGCGGCGCGGGTAGCGTCCTCCCCCTGATGAATTCCGACTCCAACGGCTCGACTGTGGACCCGTTTCTGGCAGCCGCACTCGGTCGACCGTCCTCACACACTCCGGTGTGGTTCATGCGCCAGGCGGGCCGCAGCCTGCCGGAGTATCGGGCAATCCGAGGCGAAGGTTCGATTCTCGATGCCATCAAGCGCCCCTATCTTGCGGCCGAAATCACGCTCCAGCCGGTGCGCCGCTACGGCGTCGACGCGGCCGTGTTGTACAGCGACATTGTCGTACCGGCTCATGCCGTCGGATTCGGAATCGATGTCAAACCAGGGACCGGACCGGTCGCCGAATCGCCGCTGCGATGTGCCGCCGACCTTGCGCGATTGAGGGACTTGGAACCCGACGACGTGTCATACGTCACCGACACGATCGACCTACTCGTCAAGGAACTGGCACCAGAGATTCCCCTGCTGGCGTTCGCCGGGGCACCATTCACGGTCGGCAGCTACCTGATCGAGGGGGCCCCAAGCCGCACGTACCAGCACACCAAAGCGTTGATGCACACCGACGAGGTGCTCTGGCATGACGTGATGGATCGACTCGCCGAGATGTCGATCACGTTCATTGACGTCCAGCTCAATCACGGAGCAGGCGCGTTTCAATTGTTCGATTCGTGGGCCGGGGCGTTGTCGGCCGACGACTACGCGCGGTTTGTGCTCCCGCATTCGAAGCGCGTGTTTGCGGAGCTGGCGATTCGCCACCCAGGGGTGCCGGGGATCCATTTCGGGATCGGTTGCGACCACCTGTTGGAGTTGATGTATTCGGCTGGTCCACAGGTCATCGGGCTCGATTGGCGGACAACAATTCGGTCGGCTCGGACTCGGCTCGGGGCCAACACGGTCGTACAGGGCAATCTCGACCCTGCATTCGTCTTGGCTGGAATCGACGTCGCGCTGGCCGGCACACGGGACGTTCTGGCGGACAACGACGGTCACCCAGGCCACATCTTCAACCTCGGTCACGGCGTCCAACCGGACACCGACCCCGGAGTCCTGGCCGAGATCGTCACCCTGGTCCACGAAAACACCCGTTCATGTCGCGATGAACACGATATGGAGGGGTTCAGCGCGACATGAACGGGGGGATTGGGGTAGTGCTGATGGCGTACGGCACCCCGAGTTCAACCGAGCAGATCCTGCCCTACTACACGGATATTCGACGCGGTCGCCCGCCGACTGACGAGCAACTCGCCGATCTCACCCGGCGGTACAACGCGATTGGTGGCCTGTCGCCGCTCGCAGAACTCACCGAACGGCAACGTGACGCGCTGCAGTACGAACTCGATCTACTCGCGCCACGGCGGTACACGGTGTCGATCGGACTCAAGCACGCCAGCCCGTCGATTGAGGCAGCGGTCGATCAGTTGGCCGCCGACGGAACCGAGCGGATCATCGGACTCGTGCTGGCACCGCACTACTCGTCGTACTCGGTTGGGCAATATCTTGATCGGGCGCGAGCCGCCGCTGCACAACATGGGATTTCGGTCGTCGGAGTCGAATCATGGGCTATAGAGCCCGCACTGATCGACTTCCTGAGCGCGGATCTGTCACATCGACTCATGGCAATGCCTGGCCGGGTACACGTTCTGTTCACCGCCCATTCGCTGCCGGAACGGATCATCGCAACCGGAGATCGGTACCCCGCCGAGTTGCGGTCAACCGCAGCAGCGATTGCCGTCAAGCTGGGATTGGTCGAGGGTGACGATTGGTCGATTGCCTGGCAGAGCGCAGGCCGGACACCCGAACCGTGGATTGGCCCTGACATCCTCAGTGTGATTGATCAGCTCGGCTCAAACGAAGCCATCGACGGTGTCATCGTATGCGCCTGCGGATTCGTCGCCGACCATCTCGAAGTGTTGTATGACCTCGACATCGAAGCCAGCCAGCGAGCCGCGACACGAGGCATCCGTTTCGACCGAACTGGCTCCGTCAACGACACGCCAATCGTGATGTCTGCGCTCGCCACCCGCGTTCATGTTGCCGCCGGTTGAGTGATGGCGAGCGAACGCCGGGTTCTCGTGGTTGGCGGCGGAATCGCAGGCCTGGCTGCGGCAATCGACCTCGTCGACGACCCAACGCTGACCGTTGAACTGTGGGACGCCGATGACCACCTCGGTGGGAAGATCGCCACGTCCCCGTTTGCCGGGCTCGAGCACATTGACGAAGGTGCCGACGCCTTTCTGACACGTGTACCGAACGCTGTCGAGTTGGCACGACGTGTTGGTTTGACCGACCTCACCTCGCCTACTGACGCACATGCCGCGGTTTGGTACCACGGCCTGCACGACATCCCTGACGGGGTGCTGTTGGGTGTGCCCGCCTCGATCCGACCATTCGTCACGACCAGCCTGCTGAGCCGGCGTGGCAAGCTGCGCGCCGCCGCCGAGCCCTTTCTGCGTCGCACCGACCCCGACGACTCGCTCGGGACGCTGGTGCGTGCCCGTTTCGGCGACGAGGTACACGAACGACTCGTTGACGCGCTTGTGGGAAGCATCTACGCCACCGACACCGACCGGTCAAGTCTTGCCTCCGTGCCGCAACTGGCCGACCTTGCCGGGCGGCACCGAAGCCTGTTGCTCGGTGCACGCAGGTCTCGCCGGGCAGCGAAACCAATCAGCAAGGGGGTGCCGATCTTTGGAGCACCTCGATGTGGTATGGGTGACCTCGTTCGCGCCGCCGACCGGTACCTCGTCGACCGAGGTGCCACGATCACCACCGGCCGAGCCGCAACGTCGATCGAACCGAACGGCCAGGGCTGGTTGGTCGATGGTGAACCGTTCGAAGCAGTGGTGCTGGCGACGCCCGGCCTGGTCGCTGCCCCACTTCTCAAGACGGTTGCCCCGCTCGCCAGCAGCGCATTGGCTGCGTTCGAGCACGCCGACATCGTGATGGTTCGGCTGGCAATCCAAGACCAGGATTGGCCACAACGGCTGCGCGGACGGAGTGGGTACCTCGTGCCGAAGCCCGTGCAGAAGCACGTCACAGCGGCCTCGTTCGGCAGCCAGAAATGGTCACACTGGCGACCCGACAACGGGGCGCAGATCATGCGGATTTCGCTTGGTCGCGACGGCTTGCCGATCATGCATTTACATGACGATCAAGTCGTCGAGGCTACGCTCGCCGAGGTCGGTCGTCATCTCGCCGTCGATCTACAGCCGACGCAGATTTCGATCACCCGTTGGAACGGTGCGTTCCCGCAGTACCGCCCGCATCATCATGATCGGGTTGGCGAAGTCGAAAGTCGGCTACCCGACAGCGTCGCACTGGCAGGGGCCAGCTACCGCGGTATCGGGATACCAGCGTGCATCGCCGATGGCCAGCGGGCAGCGAGTCGAATCAAGCGTTCGATCGCTTCTGCCGATGATTTCCTGCCATGATAAATGCGATGGTTGCGGGAACGAACAGGCGAACTCGCAGTGCCCCACTGATGGTCGGGCTGCTCGCCGCTCTGGTCACTCTTGCGGCCTGCGGCGGCCCGTCCCGCGACGCAGCGACCGAGTCAGCGACCGAGTCAGCGGCCACGACTGCACCCGAGACGACGAACACGATCAGCACGTCGACCACGGCGACACCGCCGAGTGCTTCGACGAGTACTCCAACGACGACGTCGACCAGTACATCGACCACTACAACAACGACAACGACGTCCACACTTCCGGCGCAACAGACCAAACCAATCGCGCCACCGTCCGATCCGCGTGCCAACGAGCCGGTGATCGAGATGGGGACACTCTCGATCCCTAAAATTGGCGTCAAGATGACCATGTACGAGGGAATTCGCCTCACGACGCTCGACTACGGCCCCGGCCACTGGCCAGGCACTGCACTCCCCGGACAAATCGGCAACGTGGTCGTCGGTGGCCATCGGACGAGCAAACACAGGGTCTTCCGCAACGTTGACCAGCTGGTCGCAGGTGACGAGATCATCTTCACCGACGCCAACGGTACGCACGTGTACCTCGTCAGCCGGGTCGAGGTCGTGAACCCGACCGACATCTGGATCATCGATCCGACCGAGACGGCGACGGTCACGCTGTTCGCCTGTCACCCACCGGGTTCAACCGCTCAGCGGATCGTTGTGTTCGCCGACCTGAAGCCGGTATGACCGACAAGCCCGCCGGAATCGCACGTGTTGCGCGCCCCGCCCGAGCCGGCCTTGGCGGACTGCTCGTGGCGTTCTCGCTGCCGCCGTGGGGTTGGTGGCCGCTGGCGTTCGTCGGTGTAATCGTGTTTGAAGTGGCCCTCGGCTCGGAACCAACCAGCCGGCAGCGAGCTGGTTTGGGGTTCGTGTTCGGTGCCGTGTGGATGGCGTTCGGATTGGGCTGGATGTGGTTTCTGACCGCACCGGGCTACATCGTCGTCGTGGCCCTATTCGGTAGTTTCCACGCGCTGGCGGCGATGGTTGCGCCGACCGGGCCATGGCGCACGATCGGCCGACCGGCGGCACACACACTGGCCGAGATCGTTCGGATCACGCTTCCGTTCGGTGGCGTGCCGTTGGCGACGCTCGGCATCTCACAGGCCGGTGGACCGCTCTTGGGCCTTGCTCGGATCGGCGGTGTGATCCTGATCACCTGGGTTGTTTTCCAAGTCGGATTCTCGTTGGCCGGGCCGGCACCGGCCGTTCCGGCGATTGCCGCCAAACGTCGCAAGTCCGCCAAGGGCCAACCGCATGGAGTCGTGGCCTTGGCAGCGATCGCGGTGCTGATCGTGCTCGCCGCGATCGCTCCGGAGGGACGCGGTTCTGACACAGCCACACTCACCATCGGCGCCGTCCAGGGTGGCGGTGAACAGGGCACCAGCGCCCTCGACGTTCCGAGTTCACGAGTCACCCAGGCGCTGCTCGATGCGACGGCGACGATTGAACCGAACGATCAACTCGATCTCGTCGTGTGGCCCGAAAACGGGATCGATGTCGACGGCGAACCGTTCGCTGGAAGTAGCGACCAGCAGGCCGTCGCCGACGAGGCGGCCCGGCTCGGTGTGCCGCTGTCCGTCGGAGTGACAGAGGATTCCGAATTCTCATCACATCCGACTGAGGGCAGCTTCGTGAACGCTCAAGTCGTCGTTACCCCGGTTGGCGAGGTGATCAGCCGATACGAGAAGGTCAAGCGCGTGCCGTTCGGCGAGTACGTACCGTTTCGGGACACACTCGAGGCGCTCGGAGCGCCGCTCGACCAGATTCCGTCCGATGCGACATCGGGACGCGATCCGGCCAGGATCGCGCTGCCCGATGGAACCGAACTCGGCGTGATGATTTCGTGGGAAGTGTTCTTCGGAGGGCGCGGGCGTGACGCTGCTGCCGGGGCGATCCTGATCAATCCGACAAATGGGGCGAGCTACACCGGCACGATTCTGCAGACACAACAGGTCGCCTCGAGCCGGCTCCGAGCCGTCGAGACGGGGCGCTGGATCGTGCAGGTCGCACCTACGGGATTTTCGGCGTTTGTTTCCAGCGATGGTGCAGTTCTGCAACGAACAGCGATCAGCGAACGCGCCATAATCACCGCAGAGGTACCGCTTCGAACCGGGAAGACCTGGTACACGAGGTTCGCTGATATGCCGTGGATTCTCGCCACAGTCGCAGCACTGGGTGTGTCCCAGTGGTTCGGTGCCCGAAGGTCACGACACCCACTGCAAACGTCCGAGGTGCCTCACTAGAAAGTGAGCTCGTGTGGGTTGGTGGTGCCTCACGGGTTGTGAGCGCGGGTGGGCTTGCGTTTGGTGGGTGCCAATCGGTTGATTGACGGTTGCAATGCTTCCAGATCGAGGGTCTTGGCGGTGGTGAGCGCCTCGGTCTTGGCTCGGGCGGTGGCGGTGAGGCGGGTCTGGATCTGGTTGATCTGGCGGGTCAGGTCGGCAGGGTTCACGCCGTGGACTCTGGCTTGGGCTGCGGCGATGCGGTCCTCGGTGAGGATGGCGGCGGCGAGCACGCGCTGCCAGGGGGTTGTCGGGTCGTCGTAGACCCGTCGGCGTCGCCCGTTGGCGGCAGTGGTGTAGGCGATCGGTTTGCGGGTTGGGGTGAAGAAGTTCAGCCGCAGTGACACCAGGGGCCACATCTCGTTGAGCAGCGTGAGCTCGGCGGGGGTGTCGTATCGCCAGTAGAAGGCGTGCTTGCGCACGACGTGGTTGTTCTTGGACTCGACGGTGGCCTGGTCGTTCTTGCGGTAGGGCCGTGACCGGGTCTGTGCGATGTCTCGGGCCTGGAGCCACTCGGCGACGTCGTGGTTGATGAACTCCGAGCCGTTGTCCGAGTCGAAGCTGACCAACGGGAACGGGAAGCTGGCCTGCAGTTCGTCGACGGTCTGGGTGATCCACCGCGAGGCGTTGTTGCGGATCGAGGCGTTCTCGGTCCACCCGGTGACGATGTCGGTCATCGTCAGGGTGCGGGCGAACTCGCCGACGAAGCTCGGTCCGCAGTGCGCGACGGTGTCCGCTTCGATCGCCCCTGGTCGCCCGTCGCGTTCGTCGCCGACGGTGCGGATCTTGATCGAGGTGCGCAACAGCGGCGACGCCTTGGTTGTCGAGATCCCCTTGAGGCGCATCCGGTCCCGCGCTGGGCGCAGGTACCGGTCTACCGTCGCCGCGCTCATCTGCCCCAGCTCCCGGCGGGCCACGTCCGTCGCCAACGGCTTGTCCAGATCGCCGGCCTCGTCGAGCAGCGGCAGCCAGTGGTCACGCATCACCACGAAGTACTTCCCGCACGGCATCCCCATCAGCATCCACACGTGCTCGAGCAACGAACGGGCGTCATCGCCGTAGGCGCGGGCTTTGACACTGCGCTTGTCGATCTGGTGCTTGGGGTCGGGAAGCCTTGGACCGCTCAGCATCCGCCGTGCGGTGGAACGGCCCATCCCGGTCGTCTCCACGACCCGATCCAAGATCAGGCCCCGTTCCTTCCTGGAACCCCTGCGGTACGCGTCGCGCAACTTATTCGTCACCTGACGTCGAGCAGCCATGTCGATCTTGCCTTCCATAACAGGCAAGCCTTCCCCCGACCCCGAGGTCATACGCTCAAAGTCTGTGAGGCACCAGCCACCTCCAAGCGCTCAAAGTATGTGAGGCACGTCGACGTCTTGACGCCTCGATGTAAGGGGAGGATACTGAATTCCGCCCTATTGAAAATCGCACCAAGGAGGTGGGTTATGTTCGTTCAAGTCATCGAAGGCAGGACCGAAAATCCTGAGGAATTGCACAACCGGCTCGAGATCTGGCAGCGAGATTTGATGCCCGGAGCGATCGGATATCTCGGCTCGACCGGCGGGTGCACCTCGTCGGGTGACTGCATCTTGATTGCCCGCTTCGAGAGTCGTGAAGCCGCCCAGCGGAACAGTGATCGTCGAGAGCAGACCGACTGGTGGCGCGAGACCGAGAAGTGTTTCGACGGACCCGTCCGATTCCACGACACCGACGACGTTCAACTCATGACCCACGGCGAACTCGACAACGCCCACTTCGTGCAGGTGATGGAAGGGCACGTCTCCGACCGGAATCGACTCGTCGAACTCGAACGCGAGGTAGGCCCGATACTTGCCAAGGCACGGCCTGATCTGATCGGCTCCGTGACGGCTTATTTCGCGGATAACGAGTTCACGGAGGTGGCGTACTTCACTTCTGAGGCCGAAGCTCGTCAAGGGGAGGTTCGTGAGATGCCGAGCGAGATGGCGTCGAAGACCGCCGAGTGGGAGCAACTGATCCACGTCGAGCGGTACATCGATATCACCGAGCCATGGCTGGTGAGCGCCTAAATTCGAACACCGCCGCAACACCTCAACCCGGGACGCCGCAAGCATCTGCACGTCGAGCATCTACAGCTCGAGCATCAGGGTGACCGGACCGTCGTTGACGATCTCGACTCGCATCTCCGCGCGAAATCGGCCGGTGGCGACGGTGGCTCCGCGCTGTCGAAGCTGGGCGACGACCCGATCGACGAGCGGTTCTGCATGCTCAGGGCGTGCAGCCGCGATCCAACTCGGTCTGCGGCCCTTCACGGTGTCGCCGTACAGCGTGAACTGACTCACGATCAGCACCTCCGCAGCCCTTCCGTCGGCTGCCCGATCGGCGAGCGAACGGTTCATCACACCCTCTTGATCGTCGAGTATCCGGAGGTTCCAAATCTTCTCGGCGAGTTTGTCGGCGTCGGCCGAATCGTCGCCGTGAGTGACGCCGACAAGGACACACAAGCCGGGCCCGATCTCGCCGACACGTTGATGTTCCTCACCGATGATGACGTCGACGCTGGCCCGAGTCACACGCTGCACCAATCCACGCACGTCGGAAGCCTGACACGCCGGATCGTGAACAGCGGGACAAGTCGTGAACAATGTTCGAGTGAGCTCCGGGCAGATCTCCATCGGCACCGACCTATTGAATATGACGATTGCCCCACACGCAGGGGGACGGATCACCCAAATCACGCATGACGGGTTCGACCTGTTGATTCCGTACGGTCCTGACGCGGCGGCGCCGACTGCGTGGGGTTGCTATCCGATGGTCCCATGGGCTGGCCGGATTCGTCGAGGTCGCTTCACGTTCGACGACCAGCCGTACCAACTCGTGCGCAACTTCGAGGGCCATGCGATCCACGGGGTCGGGTTCGAGATGGCGTGGGCCGTCACCTCCCACGAACCAAGCACTGCGGAGTTGGACCTGGTACTCCCGAGCGACGAACGCTGGCCGTTCGGTGGCCGCGCTTGGCAGCGGTTCGAGATCGTTGGTGATCGGGTTCGTCTGGCGATGTCGGTCAGGGCCGGCCAGCGTCCGATGCCTGCCGCGATTGGATGGCATCCGTGGTTCGTGAAACCCGAATCCGTAGGATTCACACCGACCGCGATGTACGCGCGCGATGACGACGGGATACCGACGGGCGAACTGATCGACGTGCGGGATGGCGCGCTGGATGACTGTTTCCTCAACACTCAACCGGTGATCGTCGAGTTTGCTGGTCGCCGGCTCCGGTTGACATCGGACTGCGACCACTGGGTCGTGTACGACCGCCCCAAACACGCCACCTGTGTCGAGCCACAAACCGGGCCGCCTGACTCGTTCACACTGGCACCGCACGTGCTCGAACCGGGGGCAACCCTGCAAGCCTGGTACGACCTCGAGTTCCTGGGAGGCTGACGCCCTCAGACCGCAACCTCGTTGTTACCGAACGGTAATGAGGGACCGATAGCCTCTTTCGAATGTCTCCTCGGGCCGGACTCGACTTCGACGCGCCGTTGTCGATCGCGTACCTCACGTACCGTGGAAAACCGCATGTCGGCGGCCAAGGCGTCTATACACGTCACCTCACCAAGGCACTCGTCGATCTTGGTCACTCGGTCGAGGTGCTCGGAGGCCAGCCGTACGCCGTACTCGACGATCGGGTCAAGCTGACCAAGTTGCCGAGTCTCGATCTGTTCAACGATCACTACCCCGGACGATTCCCCGCCTACTGGGAGTTCAAGACCCGGTACGACTTCCTCGAAGTCGCCCAATTCTCGACCGGAGTGTTTCCCGAGCCACTGGCGTTCAGCGCCAGAGTCAACCATCACATGCAGAGCCGACTCGGTGAGTTCGATCTGGTCCACGACAACCAATGCCTCGGCTATGGCATCGCCAAGCTGGAGCAGAAGATTCCCCTTCTTGTCACGCTCCACCATCCGATCACGCGTGACCGGATGCTCGAGATGGATGCCGCTCCGAGTCGCTACAAACGCTGGTCGATCGGACGCTGGTACAGCTTCGTGAAAATGCAAGGCAAGGTCGCCTCGAAGATGCCGCGGGTTGTCGTGGTCAGCGAAAATTCGATTCAAGACATTCACACCGACATGGGCGTCGCTCTGGATCGGATGCGGCTCGTTCCGGTCGGCGTCGACCCCGATCTGTTCAAGCCGGTCGAGGGCGTCAGCCGTACGCCCGGTCAGCTGATTACAACGGCCTCGGCTGATGTGGCGTTGAAGGGTTTGTCGTTCCTGCTGGAAGCGATCGCCAAGTTGCGCGCCGACGGGCGCGACATCACGCTGACGATCATCGGTAAACCGAAGCCCGGGAAGTCCATGGATCTGATCGAACAGTTCGGTCTGAAGCCGCATATCGAGTTTGTATCTGACGTGTCAGACGAGCAGATTGTTGAGCTGTATTCGGCGGCTGAACTGGCCGTCGTGCCGAGCCTGTACGAGGGCTTCAGCCTCCCGGCGATCGAGGCAATGTGTTCGGGAACACCGCTCGTGGCGACCGACGGCGGCGCTCTCCCAGAGGTCACCGGCAATGACGGTGAAACTGTCTTCCGTTGCCGCAAGGGTGACGCCGACGATCTAGCGGCGGCGATCCGTCGAGCACTCGACAACCCCGACGCCCGCGCCCGCGTGAGCGTCGCCGGCCGGCAGCGTGTGCTCGATCGGTGGACGTGGAAGCGGTGCGCCGAGTTGACGGTTGACCAGTACCGCGAGGTGCTGGCGATGCCACAGAACATCGACAAGTTGAAGCGCAACGGGCGTCTCTAGATGCTGACGATTCGATTCGACGAACTTGGTTTGAAGCCTGGCGACCGCGTCCTCGACGTCGGTTCCGGGTTCGGACGACATGTCTACGAGTGTGCTCGCCGTGGCGCTCATGTGGTGGCACTCGATTACGCCGCTGATGAAGTCACCGACACCCGTAACACGTTGGCGGCGATGGTCGAGTCGGGTGAAATCACGGCTGACAAGTTGATCGGTGTGACGCGCGGTGACGCCCGCAGCCTGGCATTCCCTGACGGCACGTTCGACGTGGTGATCACGTCAGAGGTGCTGGAGCATGTGCAGGACGATGTTGCCGCGATCGCCGAGATGATGCGGGTTCTGAGGCCCGGTGGCCGCTTCGCCGCAACAGTCCCTGCAGCATTCCCAGAGACGATCAACTGGAGGCTGTCCGACGAGTATCACGCTCCGAAAAGCGTCGGTGGTCACGTCCGGATCTACGCCAAAACTGAACTTCGTGCCAAGCTGTTGGCGGCAGGGCTCACCGTCAACGGTTACCACCGGGCGCATGCATTGCATTCACCGTATTGGTGGCTCAAGTGCGCTGTCGGCCCCAGCAACAACGACCACCCCGCGGTCACCAAGTACCGACAGTTCCTGGAGTGGGACATCATCAAACAACCACGCAGCACCCGAATCGCGGAACGACTTCTGTCCCCGGTACTCGGCAAGAGCTCGGTGTTCTACGGGACAAAACCAATCGTCAGACCCTCGTGTGATTCGGTGCGAGGATGAGCACGATTCCTGACATTCCAGGCGTGTTGTCGGCCGGCGAGGTGGTCGCTTCCGGTGAGCACCTCGCTTCGTTGCAGGCCGCCAGCGGGATGATCCCGTGGTTCGACGGCGGCCACTGCGATCCGTGGAATCATGTCGAGAGTGCGATGGCTCTTGACGTTGCCGGGTTTCACGTCGAGGCCGAGCGAGCGTACGAGTGGCTGGCCGACATCCAGCGTCCCGATGGGAGCTGGCACAACTACTACCGCAGCGACGGTGAAGCCGACAATCTCGTCGAGGAGGCCAAGCTCGATACCAACGTGTGCGCCTACATCGCCACTGGCGTGTGGCACCACTGGCGATGCACCGCCGATCGCAGCTTCGTCGACAACCTGTGGCCGGTGATCGAGCGGGCGCTCGACTGGGTGCTCGCCCGGCGCCGCCCTGATGGTTTGGCGCTGTGGGCTGTCGAGCCTGACGGCGAGCCGTGGGACTATGCGTTGATGACTGGTTCGTCGAGCATTCAACACGCCCTTCGTTGCGGAGCTGCAGTCGGTTGCGCGACTGGTTCGGCACGGCCTGATTGGGTCGAGGCGGCCGACACGATGTGTTCGATGATCGCCCTCGAGCAGACCGCCTTCGAACCGAAGGATCGGTGGGCGATGGATTGGTACTACCCGGTTCTTACCGGTGCAATCACCGGCGAAGCCGCCAAGTTTCGGATGACCGAAGGCTGGCCGACGTTCGCGATGGACTATTTAGGTGTGCGCTGCGTTTCAGACGAGCCGTGGGTGACAGCCTCCGAGACAGCCGAAGCGTCGCTCGCCTACGCCGCCATCGGAGACTTCGCCACAGCCACCGATTTACTCCACTGGACGCGAGCCCATCGGCTCGACAGCGGCGCCTATATAACTGGCCTCGTCTACCCCGGCCAGATCGTGTTCCCGGCCGAGGAGCACTCGTCGTACACCGCCGCAGCAGTGATCCTGGCCGCCGATGCGATCACCGGAGCAAGCCCCGCCAGCGACCTCTTCGTAGCGCCGCACCTCCGCCCCCTCCCGTAGGCGTCGACACCACACCGGACGACTAGCTCCAGGGGTTGAGGATCTCGAGCCGGTCAAAGCGGTTGAAGTCTTGGATGTTGCGGGTGGCCACGACCCAATCGTTGACCAGAGCTGTGGCGGCGAACATGCCGTTGCTCGCACAGACACCGCTGCAGCACGAGCTTCCCGCGAGGGCTCTAGCTCGATCGGCATCAACTCAATCGACATTTCGATGTGTCCCCTCTGGCTGCCGGCGTCGGAACAAATCACGAGAGCCCATGCCGCTAGCACAATGACACCCGCGAGCAGCCCCATGACGTAGCTCAGACCAACGAGCGTCGCAAGCCGGCGCATTCCGGCGAGAAGAAACGCCGCCATCGGAAACGCGTATCCAGCAAAGATCATCAACTCAGTAAATGGAGTATCGGTCTTGCCGTGCCAGCGCGCCTCCGGCTTGCGCCGGAGTCACCTTCACTCCGCTACAGGGTGCGTCGAATTTTAGTTCGAACCAACAACCCGACGACGCAGCCGAACACCGTTCCGGCGACCGCTGCGGACACCCAACTGTCACCCGTCATAACAAATCCGAATACTGAGCCTATACCCGCGGTTAACCCGGCTCCGAACGGCGAGAGGTGCCCAGCCGTCCACAACCGGTTGCGCTTCGCTATGGGCATACACGCATGCCGACACGAGCGGCTACCCGCCGTGCGGCCAACCCGCGACACCCATCGCAACTACGAGCAGCCGCCGTGATCGTCCTCCCGGTGCCGATCGGATCTGTCGGTTCTGCCCCTGAGCAGTTCTTCGACAGCCGAGACATCGACGAAGACTACACCCCAATACCCAAACACGGGATCCGACCGTTCAGCCATCCCGGACAGCTATGACAACGCCCTCGCTAAGACAGTCAGCGGTGTCTACAAGACCAAACTTCGCCGACGACGCTTCACGGAACACGACCGCTGCCGGTCCACCAGCAGCCGTCACCGAGGCAGTGCGCGCAACAATCCGATCCGTCGCGTCACGCAGATACACGACACTCGTCGTCGGCCGAGTATGTCGTAGATCGTCTCGGTGATAATCACCGAACCGATTGCCGGTGTCGCCGACTGCGACGTCTTGGTCATCGCCCCTGCGGGATCGAACCAACCACGAGCCCGACGTACCAGGCCCTGGACGCCTCGTGCATCCCCCCACTTGACGTTCACCGTCGACTAGCAGACCGTCAACCGGAGGCCCTGAGCGGCTCCAAAAGAAATCTTGAGAACATTTTGCATCCCGTACATATGTCTGATAGTGTAATCTCA
>JANMTV010000037.1:0-1439 GCA_031390905.1 Ilumatobacteraceae bacterium
CGGACGGAACCGCCGTACGCCGTGGCCACCGCACCGTGGTTTCCCTGACCCGACAGATCCATCACGGGCGCGCCCGCCAGGAGGATGGTGCCGGCTGGCGCACCGTCATCGAAACTGATCCGCAGCCGATCGCTGCCCGCCGCGTCAGCGCGACCAAACAGCACCGCGACCGGAAGCACCGAACAAATGAACAACAAACCAGCAGCACGACGTGGGCGGCGTCTCATGCTTTCTCCGATCAACACATCGATTCGAACTAGACGGGATATTGGGCAATCGCGTTGCCTCAAGTAAGTCTTGCGAACGGACAACGAACTGTTCGATGCACAAATGCAACGCTTCGGAATGTGATTTCCGCTCGAATCATACGACATCGCCGGTCCAGCGGGATGCAATTCCGAAAGATTGAACAGATGCCTTCGTTTACTGAATACACATCCGCTCGCAGGACGCACCTCCACGACCCGACCACGGACCGTTGCAATAGCGTGATGTTGTCCACGCCCGATGATTCACTCGTCGATGGGCTTCCATGCCAGTGGGAAGCTGGGTTCACGCAACAATTCGGCGATTTTGGTGATGACTTGGAGTTGATCTCTGGCTGGGGTCACGACGACGAGCCGGGCACCGTCGTCGATCGCCAACCTGGCATCAGCGGCGAAGGGGATCACATCGAGGTCGACTCCTGATGAGCACACGACCACTACCGGACGGCCGTCGTTGCCAACCCCGGTGGCGACGCACGGGACCGGATCCTTCAGGTTTTGGCGCTTGACCGGGGGCTGTGCGGGTGCGAGCCACTCGGCACCGACGAGTTTTGGACGCTGTTCGAGCTGCCACCTGATCAATCGTTCAGCGGCGAGACGGTTCAACGGGTGCTGGGCGGCGCCGGGAACGCGAAACTGGGTGACGGCATCGACGACACGTCGCAACGAATCGACCGTTGGAGTGCCACCGTGCATGATCAGGAACGCTTCCCTGTCGTGAGCGCCGACGCCGACTTCGAGACGAACCTCACCGGTCGCCGATTCTTCCATCACGCGGCACACCTCGAGGCCGCGCGCCTCGCCGAACAGCACACCGTGCTCGACGAGCGGAGTCGCTCCCCCGGCGATAATCAGGCCACGGAACGCCTCATGCGAATCGGGAATCGGCGGTGCGATCAAGAACGGCTCTGGCAAAGCAGGCAACAGCGCACGTCCTTCGGCGTGCCACACCGTGATCGGTAACGTGAACTCCGGTGCCCGTCTTGCCAACACCCCTGTGCCCGACTCGGCGATCACGTGCAGTGCCTTGGCATCAGACCGTATTGCCCACGCCAGGGAGGCACCGAGCCGAGACGCCGGGCGGTCGTCGAGATACACCCAGGCTTCGCCGAGATGAAGTAGCGCGGCGCCGGTGCCGAACGGTGACGCCTCGCCAACCGACGCGTCGGCGAG
>JANMTV010000053.1:0-21707 GCA_031390905.1 Ilumatobacteraceae bacterium
ACAATCGACACTCACACTCGGCCAGCGTAGTGCGGGTTCTCATACCAACCGGGCGGTTCACGGCCCGCGGTGACCGCCAGCCGGTTACGGCTGGCGACCGGTGAAGGCGATCAGCTTGGTTTGATCGTCGGCGTCGTCGGCGACTTCGACCTTTGGTCCGTAATGGCCGCTCTGGCGGAGCATCTCGTCGAGCGGTTGCATCCCAGCCAGCATCTCACTAACGATTGCCTGGTCGAGTGTTTCGTCAAGTCCGGTCGCCCGTGCAAGGTCCCACGTGTGAATCACAATGTCGCCGAGCATGATCATGCCGATTGCGTTCTCGACCGTCATCCGACCGGGAGGACCGACATTGAACTCCTTGGCCGCAACCAACGGATCATCGAGCAAGCCCTGCAACTGACCAGAGAGATGCGACCACGCACCGGCAGGGTCGGCATCGACCGGAGGGCCGGAGGAGAACTCGATGCCGCCGTTCTTCACGATCGATGGCATCCACTCGACCATATGGCGAACGATGTCACGGGCAACCCAACCATCGCATGGAGCCGGATTGTCCCAGGCAGCGGCCGGAACCTGGTTGGCCCGATCGGCGAACCGACCAGCCACACGCCGGAAGCGCTCGGCGGTCGTTCCCCCAGCGTCGAGCAGATCGTCGAGTCGGTTGAACGTGATCTGCATGCCACCCTCCATGCCGGAGTTGATGTGTCCGTCACGGAACTCCTGACTGGCATGCAACACGACCGTCTGCAATGTCGTCACGCCGTCGGCATGCGTCAACGTCATCGTGTTGATCGACTCGGCGTCGGGGAAACCTTCGAACACCTCGGTCGACCCAACACGCCTTGGCGCTTCGATCTCCCGATAAGTCCCATGCCACCCCATCTCGGTGCCGTCGTTCATCCGGCATACATATCTCCAGGCACCGCCGACGCGAACGTCCATGTCACACGAGATCATCGGGCACCAATCGGGCCCCCACCATCGCAGCACGTGGCGGGGTTGCGTAACTGCCTCCCATACGAGCGCCAACGGTGCATCGAAACGTCGTGTGATCACGATCTCGCGGTCCGTCGGCAGCGTCACGACCGCCGAGCCATATCGGGTTGCCATCAGAAATTCTCCTGTTCGCCTGTCGTGTGCCGTGTCGTCGTTGATTCGGATTGGATTTCGACGAGCAGATCGTCGAGCCGGTCGAATCGGTCGTTCCAAAGTTGCTCGAACGTGCGCAGCCATTCGTTGATCGGCTCGAGCGCCGGCCGATGGACGCGGTACATGCGCTGCCGTCCGGCGGTCCGGCAACGCACCAGCCCGACCTCGCGCAGAACCTTCAAGTGCTTCGACACCTGCGGCTGCGTGAGACGCAGGGCATCGGTCAAGTCGTTGACCGGCCGTTCACCGGAAGCGAGGACGTGAAGGATCCGGCGACGCTGAGGTTCGGCGATGGCGTTGAACGCATCGGATGTCGTTGCCGATCGAGCCATCTGAATATTATATTCCGATATCGGAATATGTCAAGCAAGAATCGCCGGTCGCTCGCCCGATGTTACGAAGCCCAACTCTTGGACGGCTCTGGTCATGGCGACATACAACAATCTCGCGCCACGCGATGTATCACCGAGGATCTCGTGGGGATTGACGACGATCACCCCATCGAATTCCAGGCCCTTCACCGCTTCCGGCCCGAACAGCGGGACGTCATCGTGACCCAATTGATGGACGTGATCGACAGCGACCAGACCGGTATCGGCAAGCGCCGCGGCGATCGATGCATGCAGGTCGGAGGGTGCGACCACGCCGGTCAGTCGGTGGCGGTGCTTGACCGCTCGAACAGCGGCTGCGACGGCGGTCATCAACGCGTCCGGCGACACGATGTGCCACGACGGCGGCTCACCCTCTGAGCGGACGGAACGACTGGCGGCCGCGTCCACCCCGGTCAGGGGCAGCAAACGATTGGCTATTTCGAGGATCGGTTCCGGAACCCGGTAACCGATCGTGAGGTCGGCAATCGTTCCGCTGGCCCCCAAGTGGGCAAATACATCAGACCAGCGTTCCTGCCCGGCCGGCGTGGTCGACTGGGCCACGTCGCCGACCATTGTGCATGAACCGACTGGTGTCCGCCGACCGATCACGCGCAGCGCGACCGCCGAGTGATCCTGAGCCTCGTCGACCACGACATGTCCGTAGGTAAACGGCGTCCCGTTCAGCAACGTGTTGGCCTCGTCGACCAGAAACTGGTCGGCCGCCGTCCAGACCCGTTTCTTGCCGGAAGCGCCTGGGAGCATTCGATCGACCAGCTTGATCGGCTGCTGCGTCGGCCAGATCTTGTTGAGCGTCGTCTTGAGTGGGCCGGCCTGCGACCAGAAATCCTCACCTCCGTTGCGCCGACGAAGTTCCTGCTGGGCAAGAACCCGCAAGCGCTCACGACGCTGGTTGATCGGGACGACGCCCGACTTGGCCGCACCAACCCACGTCGCAATCAGATCGGCGGGAAACACGTGTATACGAGATCCGATCGGAACCCGCACATCTTCGTCCAGCGGCTGAATCGCATCGAGCGCGTGTTGCTCGAGTTCGACGAGGCGTTCCGGCGCACCCTTCCAGCGAGCCAGTTCGGGCGCGTCCAGACCACCGACTGGGATCTTGGGAATACACAAATCGTTCGCCGTGCATTGGCGCACGCTGCGCTCGCCGAGCGACGGCAGCACGTTCGAGATGTAGTCGAGGAAGGCACGGTTCGGCCCAACGACGAGCACCCCGTCACGCGCCAACCGACGGCGATGTTCGAACAACAAGTAGGCGGCCCGGTGTAGCGCCACAGCGGTCTTGCCCGTGCCTGGCCCACCCTGCACGATCAGGGCTTGATCGATTGGCGCACGGATCACGATGTCCTGCTCGGCCTGAATCGTGGCGACAATCTCACGCATCGCGCCAGACCGGGCGGCACCGATCTCTGCCAGCACTGGATCGGGAATCCCACCGACGACATCGCCGGCATCAGGGTCATCAAGGTGCTCGTCGAGATATGCCGTGATCTCGCCATCGGCGAGCGTGAAGCGACGACGAAATACGACGCCCAATGGATCAACTGCGGTTGCCCTGTAGAACGGTGCAGCGATCGGCGCACGCCAATCGACAACGACCGGGTCGTGCTGCGCGTCCTCGATATGTCGCCGCCCGATATACCACCGCTCGATCGTCATCGGATCGCCCGGAGCCGGCTCATCGATTCGTCCGAAGAACTCACCAGCCCCCGGCGAGCGCAGCGATTCGAGCGCCTCCCATACCGTCACCTCGACGTACTCAGCCGTGTATTTGTCGGCCGCAGATTTCGGATCGACCGCCTCCAAGCGCCGGATCATTCGGTCGCGCGAAGCGCGCCCGAACATCAGATGAGCGCGCTCAGCACCGAGCTCAGGAAATAGATCAACCGCCGACACAGGGGCTGAAATACTATCGAGCATCCGAGCGTCGGGCAGACTCTCCTCGTGCATCCACCACTCCGGATTGTTGGGCTGACGAAATGGTTCGGCGAAACACTGGCACTCGATGGTCTGACACTCGACGTCCCGGCGGGTAGTTGCTTCGGGTTGGTGGGGCCGAATGGGAGCGGCAAATCGACGACCTTGCGGTCGGTGATCGGGCTCGTACGCCCAGACCAGGGAGCGATCGAAGTCTGCGGTCACGACATCGCCACCGAGTTACAGCAGGCCCGGAGCTGCATAGGCGTCGTGCTCGATCCACTGCAGTTGTTCGAGCGGCTCACCGCCCGCGAGTTTCTGACAACAATGGGTGAGCTGCGCCGAATGAACGCCGACGTCGTTCGAGAGCGCTCCGAGCAGCTACTCGGAACACTCGAGTTGGCCAACGATGCCGATCGTCAGATTGCGGGATACAGCCACGGGATGCGAAAGAAGACGGCGCTGGCGGCGGCAGTCCTGCACCGTCCTCGACTGCTGTTGCTAGACGAACCGTTCGAGGGGGTCGATCCGGTGTCGGCGAGGACCATGCGTTCGATGCTCGATCGTTTCAGGGCCGGTGGCGGCACCGTCGTGTTCTCGAGTCACGTGATGGATCTCGTCGAGCGGCTGTGCGACTACGTCGGCGTGATCCATCAGGGACGAGTTGTGGCCAGCGGGCCGACCGACGAACTCCGCAACGGCCGTCGACTGGAGGAGGTCTTCATCGATGTCGTTGGTGCCTCGGCAGTCGACGACGCAGCACTCGCCTGGCTCGGCTGATGGTTCCGATCGCCTGGGCCTGCGTACGCCTTCGCTGGTGGCTGCTGCGCGGTGCGGTGAGGCATGGTGGGGCTGAACAGGTCGGCGCCGTGATCTCGACGGTGGCCTCGGTGATCGTCGGATTCGGTGCCGGCGGGGGAATTCTTGTTGCCGGTCGTACCGCCGATCATCCGGGCGATCTGGCGGTGATTCTTTGCGCCACGGTGACGGTCGCAATCCTCGGATTTGGCGTGGTCGCCGGAGTCGCGCAACCGATCGATCCGAGAGTCATCGCCGCAGAACCCTTGACCGATCGCGTGCGCGCTGTCGGCCTGCTGGCCGGGTCGGTGTTCGGGCCGCCTGGACTGGCCGGAATCATGTTGGGAATCGGGCTCGCCGGCGGAATGGTCCGCGGAGTCTCCACCCTTCCGGTGATCGCGTTGGCCGTGACGTCATGGTTGATCTCGATGCTGTTGATCGCTCGCACCGCAACCACCCTGTTGGCTCTGCTGACGAGTCGATTCCCGCGAGCCGGGCAGATCATCGTTGGCCTCTGTGGCTTGCTGTTCTACGGCCTGTTCCAGTTCGTACCGGCGCTGCTGGGCAGGATGGACGCCGATGAGCGCACCGAGGTCGCCGACTGGATGGCATGGACGCCCTCCGGACAGATCGGTCGGTCGCTGGCGACTGCCGACGAATCGGTCGGTCAATCGTTGCTCCATCTAGCAGTAGGTTCGATCTGGCTGCCGCTGCTGGCCGTCGGGTTCGGGTGGTCCGCAAAACGACTCGCGTCGGCAACTCGCCAGTCCGGCGGGAATGACACAGCCGATGCGGCGGCCGGGCGGCTCGGTCGCTTTGTCCGCAGGGCTTGCGGACCGGGCCCGACCGGGGCGATCGCCTGGCGGACCCTGCTGACCCGGTTCCGTACACCGCGGACCGTGCTCGAAACCTTCACCGGTGCCGGCGTCGGGCTTGCCGCCGTCCTCGTTCCAACGATCGTGCGTGACAGCCCGGGCAGCGGAGCGGTGCTCGTTGGTGGTGCCGTCCAACTCTCTGTGCTGTTCATGTCGGGCAACAGCTTCGGAGTCGACGGTCCAGCGTTGACCCACGAACTGCTTGCCGGCACCGACGGACGCACCCTGGTGCGCGGCAAGGCCCGATCGATCGCCCTTGTCGCCGCCCCGCTGGCCGTGATCGGGCCCGTCGCGGCGGCCGCAATTACCGGCGAGTGGCGATACCTCGTAGCCGGATTCGGCGTCGGCGTTGGAGGTCTGCTGGCAGGCACGGGTGCGGCTGTCGTGCAATCGGCGCTCGTTCCGATTGCGATTCCAGAGTCGGACAACCCGTTCGCCAGCGGTGAGTCGGGCAAAGGGATAATCGCCGCCTTACTACTGTTCGTCGTGCTGGCGGCGCTTGCCGTGGCGACCATACCGATCGCCCTGCTCCTGTTCTGGGCGACCGATCGCGGCAACACGGCCCTCGTGACGGTGTTCGGCGCGTTGACCGTCGTGGCAGGTTGGATCGTCGGAAAGCTCGGCGTCCAAGTCGCCACCAGACGACTCACGGGACGCGATCCAGAGTTCATCTTGGCGGTCACACCGACACGCTGAGTGTTAGCCTTCGTCTCGTGCGCATCGTGATCGCTATCGCTGTGGCAGTCGTGCTTCTGGCGGCGTTCGTGTTCATACAGTTCAATCGCCGCAATCGAGTCGATTCGACGCCGCCGGTTCCGGAACATACCCGCCGCCCGATCGAACCCCCGTCACCGATGACAGGTCTCGAATCGGCGTTGGCGCACGCCACCGACCGTACCGGTCGCCCAATGCAAGCCCGACTCGATGAAGAATCCGGACACGTCGACGATCTGCGCGTGCCGGACGACACGGGTCCTGTGCTGCGTCGGGCACTCGACCACGTCGTGCACATCGATCCGAGCTCGCCTGACGACCAATCCCCGGCCAACCTCTGAGCGATACGCTGAAGCGATGGATCAAACGATCATCGACAATCCGAGCATCGAGGCCGCACCGGTACTCGCCGAGCAGCCCGCCGACGAACTGCTCGAGGAGCTCTTGATCGAGGAAATCTCGATCGATGGCATGTGCGGCGTCTACTGAGCGGTCCAGATTGACGACCGTCGACGCACAACATCGTTCGCTTACGGCGCGGGCCCTGGCGCTGCACCCCCAGGTGTCGTTGCGGCCGGAACCATTCGGGGCGCTTGCCTACCATTACGGCACGCGGCGGCTCGTGTTTCTCAAACATCTCGATGTCGTCCGTGTCGTTCAGGCACTCGACCAACACGACTCGGTCGGAGCCGCTTTCGAAGCCTGCGGGATCGAAAGCCATCGTCGGCCTGCGTTCGAGAAGGCGCTCACATCACTCATCGAATCGGAGATGCTCCATGACCGTTGACACACGGCTGGGTTGGACAACATGACTGGATTGGTTGAACAACTCAAAGCCGGACTTGACGCTCCAATTTGCTTGACGTGGGAACTGACCTACGCCTGCAACCTCCAGTGCGTCCACTGCTTGTCGTCGTCCGGCCGCCGCGACCCCCGCGAGTTGACGACTGCCGAGGCCAAACGCGTGCTCGACGAGTTACACGACCTGCAGGTGTTCTACATCAACATCGGTGGCGGCGAACCGATGATCCGCCGTGACTTCTTCGAGTTGGTCGATTACTCGATCAGCCGCAACGTCGGAGTCAAGTTCTCGACCAATGGGGCCTTCATCGATGCCGCCAAGGCGCGTCGTCTGGCCGCCATGGACTACCTCGATGTGCAGATCAGCCTTGATGGAACCGATGCCGTCACCAACGATGCTGTGCGCGGCGTCGGCTCGTACGACACCGCACGCCGGGCGATGGACCACCTCGCCGATGCCGAGTTTGGTCCGTTCAAGATTTCGGTCGTCGTGACTCGTCACAACGTCGACCAACTCGACACGTTCAAGCAACTCGCCGACGGTTACGGCGCTCAGCTTCGAGTGACGCGGCTGCGTCCATCAGGGCGTGGTGCCGATGCATGGCACGACCTGCACCCGACCAACCTCCAGCAACGAAAGATTTACGACTGGCTGCTCGCTCACGGCGAGAACGTGCTGACCGGCGACTCGTTCTTTCACCTCAACGCGCTCGGCGAGTCACTTCCCGGTCTGAACCTATGCGGCGCAGGCCGCGTGGTGTGCTTGATCGACCCGATCGGTGATGTGTACGCCTGCCCGTTCGTGATCCATGACGAGTTCAAGGCTGGCAGTGTCCGGGACGCGGGCGGATTCGCTCATGTGTGGAAGCGAAGTGAGCTGTTCCGCGAATTGCGTGAACCGCAATCGGCCGGAGCATGCGCCTCGTGCGGTTCCTACGACGCCTGCCAGGGCGGGTGCATGGCGGCCAAGTTCTTCACCGGGCTGCCCTTGGATGGGCCTGACCCTGAATGTGTCAGGGGGCACGGCGAACTGGCCCTGGCCGGCGTTGGCGGCGGCTCGGTTCCGCGACCGGCGATGGACCACTCCAAGCCTCAGCGCCCGACTCCGGTCACGCTCATCAGGAAATAGTTCGGCAAGGCGATGTGGGCGTTGCTGCTTCCGGTCGCCTATCTGATCGGCACATTCCCAAGCGCCTCGTTGGTCGCCCGCGCCAACGGAATCGACATCCGCGACGTGGGGTCAGGCAACCCCGGTGCCTCCAATGTCACACGTGTGCTCGGCTGGCGGCGCGGCATGTGGGTTTTCGTACTTGACGTTGCCAAGGGTGCCACGGCGGCCGGACTCGGGCTCGTCGTCGACGGTCGGCCAGCGGGTTACGCACTCGGTGCGGCCGCGGTTGTCGGCCATGTGTTTCCCGCCTGGCAACGGTTCCGAGGCGGCAAAGGTGTGGCGACTGCTGGTGGTGTCGCAGCCGTGCTGACCCCGATCGTGTTCCTGATCTTGGTCGCCGTGTGGTTTGTGATCTCGAAACTCACGAAGCGGGCGTCTGTTGCGTCGATCATCATCGTGATGCTGCTTCCCGTCGGCGTGGCGATCGCCCAGCGCCAAGTCTGGGAGGTGATGGCGATCATCGGAGTCTGCATCCTGGTGATGGCGAGACATGTCGGCAACATCAGACGCCTCTTGACCCGGCGAGAACACACCCTGACGAAGTGACTCCCAAGATCCTTGAAACCGTGGGCTGAAACCTCCGGTGCTCCTCCGGCGTCAGGCTGGCAGACTGACCTCATGGCGTACGTTCTGGATGCGCGAGGGCTGCGCAAGAGGTTCAAGGACGTCGAGGCTGTGGCGGGAATCGATGTCCAGGTCGAGGGCGGCGAGCGGGTCGGGTTACTCGGACCGAACGGGGCAGGCAAGACAACCACCCTGCTGATGCTGCTCGGCGCGATCACCGCCGACACGGGGACGATTTCGATCGCCGGGCATTCGCTGCCGCGGCACCGTTCCAAGGCAATGGAGCAGATCGGGTTCGCCGCCGGCTACCTGCCGCTCCCCGATCGCCTCAAGGTCCGTGAAGCACTCGGCGTGTTCGCCGGATGGTACGGCGTGCGCGATCACAAACCCGTTGTCGAGAACGCCCTCGAACGGTTCGAGATCACACACCTCGCCAACCGGCAGTGCTCGGAACTCAGCTCGGGTCAGCGCACGCTTGTGGGGATCGTGAAGGCCACGCTCCACAAGCCGCAACTGCTCGTGCTTGACGAGCCGACCGCCTCGCTCGACCCCGACATCGCACTCAAGGTTCGTACCACGTTGCTCGATGTCTGTTCCTCGACCGGTGCCGCGCTACTCGTCACGAGCCACGACATGCGCGAGGTTGAAATGTTGACCGAACGCGTGATCTTCCTCGCACGCGGCCATGTGATCGCCAACGATTCGGCGCAGGTGATCGCCGACCACTACGGCCACGACGATCTCGAACAGGTCTTCCTCGAAATTGCTGCCGAGCACCGGAGGTGAGGAGATGAGCTGGCTGCGAATCAAGACCGTGATCCGGCGGCACGCCTACGTGCTGTGGCGTGCCCCTCACCGGTGGTTCGACATCGCTTTCTGGCCCGTGATGGACGTGATCCTGTTCGGGAGCCTTGGCACATACGTGGCTACCGCGGGCGACGACGCCAACACGGGCGCGCCGTATTTGCTGGCCGGAATCATGATGTTCCACGTCCTGTTCCAGAGCCAGATCGCCGTAGCGACCGGCTTCATGGAGGAGACGTGGAGCCGCAACCTACTCAACGTGATCACTACTCCGGTGACCGAGGTCGAGTATGTGATCGGCACGGCGACGTTCGGCCTCGCCAAAGTCGTGCTGGCAATGACGTCGCTGTCAGTCACCGCATTCGCATTCTTCCGGTTCGACTTCGGTGAGGTCGGTTGGGCGTTGCTCCCGATCGCGCTGATCCTCACATTGATCGGGTGGGGCGTCGGGCTCGCCAACATCGGCATCGTGTTGCGGTTCGGGCAAGGTGCCGAGATTCTGATCTGGGGTTCGAACTTCATCCTGATGGCGTTCTCAGGTGTGTTCAACCCGGTCGAGGCGTTGCCCGATGCACTGCAACCGATCTCCAACGTGCTCCCGAGCACCTACGCCTTCAGCACGCTCCGCGACATCCTCGACGGTGGCACCGTCGAATCAGCGGCGATGGTCAAGGGCATCCTCGGCGGCGTCGTGTTCCTCTTCGCCGGGGCCGCATTCAGCGTGTTGATGCTGCGCAGCTTCCGCCAACGCGGGATGGTGACCCGATTCAGTTGAGTTCGTGGACCAACGGCGATAGGTCAAGTGCGTCGAGCCCGGGCAGATGAACGTCGACTGCGTCGTGAAGCAGATGTTGCCAGAAGTCGTGACGGAAGAAGTGCCTGCCCTCCTTCACGACGTAGTTGAGTAGAAAGAATCGGTACGACTCCTTCAGGAACAGGACCTCCTCGGGTTCCAGCGGATACACGCCGTGGTAGGCCCGCAGGAATAGTCGAAAGCGTGGTTCCAGCAGCGTGTGGGAACCGTAGGTGAACGACGACTTGTCTCCCGTCCGCGAGGAGACTCGTGACAGAAAGTAGAAGTCGAGTAAGCGCGATTCGATCCGGAACCAGTCGTAGTCCCAGCGGCTGAACAGCCGGAAGTCACCCGTCCGATCGCCCTTGTTTGCACCGGCGAACTCGACGGAAAAGTTACCGAGGTTCCAATCGATCAGCACGGGCATCTTGTTCCACGAGTCATAACCGGACTCGTGTACAGCCATCAGGAACCGGTGCGTGTGCCTCCTCACGAGGTCGAGTCGACTGCGATCCAACCCAAACTCTGTGCCAGCACCGCGAGATGCGAGCGCGTCGTACAGGTTGACCGCATCGGACTTGGCCGTCTTCGATGGTGGCGGAATCGAACCCGCAATCTCAGCGCACGCCAGATGAAGGCCGGCCATCTCCGTGCCGAGCCGTGCCACTTGCGTGGCCGAGAGCACTCTCGGAAGCCGATCCTTGACTTCGACCTCCTCGTAGAACACGACCCACATTTCGCCGTCGTACCAGATGTATGGCGTGCCATCTTTCGTCAGCGTCGTGGCGAGAAGGCGTGCGAACCTGCCGCCGTGCAACAGTCCCGATGTGCGATGCAACCGGTCGTGGTCCTCCGCGAACAGAAAGAACGATCCGTAGTTCGACGACTTCGTGATCACCGTCGTGCCGTCGTCAAGCCGCAGCCGGTAGACCCGATTGGTCGACACCATTGCACTCAACTCTTCGATCGACGCGACACCCCGTCGATCGCCGTATTTACTCCATGCCGACCCCACCGCCTGACGGTGGCGTGCATCTGCCACATCCATTTCACGAGACTTACACATCGACTGCCCAAGTGCCTGCGCCAGGTCAGCCCGCCACCGGCCCGCCACAAGCCCGCCACCCAGCCGCCACCCAACCGCCACCCAGCCACCACCAGCCCGCCACCCACCCCCACCCAGCCGCCACCCGGCCCGCCGACGGTTAGGCGCAGGCAGTTGGCGTCAGATTTCGACGTGGGTGCCGACTTCGAAGACCTGGTCAGGGGGGAGCCGGAAGAAACGCGAGGCGTTGGCCGCTCCGCGGTTGAGCAGTACGAACAACTCCTCACGCCACGGATGCATGCCCGGTGCTTTGCCCGCTGATACCGACTCACGACCGAGGAAGTAGGTCGCAGTCGCCGGATCAAAGACAAACCCCGGAATCTCCAGCTGCGTCAACGCTTCCGGTACGTCGGGTTCTTCAGTGAATCCGTATTGGATCCTGACCTGATGGAGGCCCTCGCCAATCTCGATATACGACGCCCGCTCGTCGAGGCTCACGATCGGAACCTCTTCGACCTGAACCGAGACGAGCAGTGTCTGTTCGTGGAGCACCTTGTTGTGACGCAGGTTCGAGATCAAGGCAGGCGGGGCGGCACCCGCATCCTTGAAGAGGTACACCGCCGTGCCGGGCACTCGCGACACATGATGTTCGAGCGCCTCAGCAACAACTTCACCCATCGGGCGCTCGCCTCGCCTGATACGGGCTGCAACCAACTCGCGACCCTTGCGCCACGTCGTCATCTGGATCACCAGGCCGAATCCGACCAGCAGCGGGAACCATCCGCCGTCCGGAATCTTCAGTATGTTGGCACCAAGGAACGCGGCGTCGACCAGTAAGAGCGGGAGCAGGATCACCATCGCCTTCGTCGCGGACCAACCCCAACGGTCGCGGGCGAACCTGTAAAAAATCAACGTGGTGATCAACATCGTCATGGTGACGGCGATCCCGTATGCGGCGGCCAGCGCCGTGGACGTCCGGAATGCAACCACGAGGCCGACACATCCGATCATCAATAACCAGTTGACGAGCGGCACGTACACCTGACCGATGTGACTCGGCGACGTGTGCTCGATCGCGAGGCGCGGTAGGTAATCCAACTGCACCGCCTGAACGGTCAGTGAGAACGCACCGGAGATCAACGCCTGCGAGGCAATCACGGTCGCCATCGTCGCCAGTATTGCCAGCGGCCAAACGGCCCAGTCCGGTGCCATGGCGAAGAAAGGCTTGCGGTCCCCGATGCCGCCGGACCAGCCCGCCATCATGGCGGCCTGACCGAAGTAGTTGAGCAGCAATGCCGGCAATACGACGAAGTACCACGAGAGCTGAATCGGTGATCGACCGAAGTGACCCATGTCGGCATACAGCGCTTCGCCGCCCGTCACGACGAGAAAGATCGACCCGAGAGCAGTGAACGCCCGCCATGGGTGTAACTGGAACAGGTCAACGGCGTACGTCGGCGAGACCGCCCTGAGCACATCTGGGTTGTCGATGATCTGATGCAGACCCATCGCCCCGATGACAACGAACCACAGCACCATGATCGGACTGAACACTTTGGCGATCCCTGCCGTGCCGCGCTGTTGAACCGCGAACAAGGCGATCAGAATCGCGACCGAGACCGGAATCACCCAGTCCTTGAACGTCGGCGTTGCCACCTCGAATCCCTCGACTGCCGAAAGGACTGAGATCGCCGGCGTGATCAGCCCGTCTCCATACAGCAACGCCGTACCGAACACACCGAGCGTGACGATCGCCGCACCGATCCGCGTGCTCGGTGTGTCAGCAGTCGGCATCACCAGCGCTGTGAGCGCAAGGATGCCGCCCTCACCATGGTTGTCAGCCCGCATGACGAAAAACAGGTACTTCAGCGAGATCACGATCAACAGCGCCCAGAAGACGACCGAAGCAACGCCAAACGCAACCGTCTCCGAAATATCCAGCTCGGAGTGCTGGAACGTTTCACGGAACGCATAAATCGGACTCGTGCCGATATCGCCGAACACAATGCCCAAGGTTCCGAACGCGAGAGGGACTATCGCTGCGCGTGGCTGATCGTCGTGACTCACAGTGCGGAAACGCTACCCGGTGGGCACCTACAGCGCGCCAACACCGCCGAACTTACGCAGCCGACAGTACCGGTCTTGTCGAGCACGATCGTGTCGATCGTCCGGTGTGATGCAATATACCCTAGGGGATATCAAGCGGTTTGCTACTTGAGCTTGTCGACGAGGAAGTCGAGTACCCGCTCGACGCTGCGTTGATCTCGGTGCTCAGTGAGCACCGAATGGTCCCGCTTCGTCGTACTCGCCAACGGGACCTCGACGAATGCCAGGCCGAGCACATCGTGCAAGGTCTGGAAGCGCGTTCCCACAAGCGCGTCACCGGTGTAGCGCAGCCCCATCACCTGACAGCCATTCGACGCTCGATCGATCACCGCTTGAAGATCATCCAGTGAGATTCCGAGGTCGGCGCCTCGTGTGGCCGTGCCAGGGCCGATCGCCAACGGCAGCGACGGCTGCGACAGGACCGGGGCAAGCATGATCTCATCAACCATCATGCCCAGGGCGAAGCCGCCACTGAAACACATGCCGACGGCACCGACACCTGGACCACCGACTTCCAGGTGCGTCGCCCGCGCCAGCGCCCGCAGCCAGGCGACAATTGGCGATGTTCGCTGAGTCGCCCACGTTGCGAACTCGTTGGCGACGCACACCTTGAACATCGACCGGAGGATGTATCCGTTCGACGACTGTTTGCCGGGGGTCCCAATCAGATCAGGCATCACGACGGTGAAACCGCGCTCGACGACTTCGTTGGCGAACGTCACGACCTTGGGAGTGATCCCCGGCACCTCGTGAATCACCACGACCGCCGGGCCGCTCCCGCGACGGTATACATCACGGGCGAAGCCTGCCGCCGTGAACGATGATCGCTCCCAATCGGCTAGTACTTCACTCGCCGCGGCACCGCTCACGAGAACCGCCCGACCGCATCGAGCGCCTTGGCGGCCAGGTGCTCGGTGCCTTGCTTGAACTGCACCAACACCTCCGGGTCATTCTGGTCACCCATCGCGCCGTGCAGATACCGGGCGTACACACCCTCACTGATTACCGCCAGTCGGAACGACGAAAACGCCACGTAGTAGTCGATCTCCGAAACGTCGCGACCGGTGCGTGCAGCGTAACGCTCGACCATCTCGGCGTAGGAAGGGAACCCTGGCGCACTCGTGGGGTCGTTGTGCCGTGATTCGCCACCAGGCTCGACCCAATACACCCCGAGATAGCCAAGATCGGCGAGCGGGTCGCCGAGAGTGCATAACTCCCAGTCGAGCACCGCCGCCGTTCGGCCGGTCGATACATCGACCAGGCAGTTCCCAAATCGGAAGTCGCCATGGGCGATCGCCACGCCCTGTTGAACTGGAATGTGAGCCGCCAAACGTTTGGCAACCGCGTCGATCGCCGGAATCTCACGAGTCTTCGAATTGACCCATTGCGTCGACCATCGTTTGATCTGACGCTCGACGTACCCGTCGTGACGGGCAAGGTCACCGAGACCGATTTCCTCGACGTCGGCGGCATGCAGGTCAGCCAGCACGTCGAACAGGTTCTCGGCAGCGGCCCGACGAAGTTCGATCGGGAGCAGGCCGGCCTTCGAGGGCGAATCGAGTACGGCGCCGTCAACGAATTCCATCACATAGAACGGAGCACCGTTGACCATCTCGTCGATACATAGCCCAACCGTGCGAGGAACTGGCACGTTGGTTCGTCCGACCGCTGTGATGATCCGATGCTCGCGCTGCATGTCGTGCGCAGTTGCCAATACGTGACCTGTCGGCGGTCGCCGAAGCACAAACCGACCTCCGTCGGCAGCGGTCACACGAAAAGTGAGATTGGATCGTCCTCCAACGAGTAGATCAAACACGAACGGACCGACTGCGCCGTCAACGTGGTCGGCCAGCCAAGCACTCACTCGGTCATGATCGATGCCCTGCACGACCGAGACCGTAGTAGCGCGGCCGCCGGTCGGTTCAGCCGGGACGTCCGACGTAGGTGACCTTGCCCCAACTGACACTGGAAATCTTCACGAAGCTGCCCGAGTTCGGCGCATGCAGTATTTGCCCGCCACCCAGATAGATCCCGACGTGGCTGATCGGCGAGTAATAGAACAAGAGGTCGCCCGGCTGGGCCGATGCCGCCGGCACCTGCGGGAGCACGGCGGCCTGGGCACGCGAGTTGCGCGGGAGGTAGACACCGGCCTGCCCCCAGGCGTAGTGCGTCAGACCTGAACAGTCGAACGACTCGCCAGGGTTCGATGTTGCGTATCGATACGCGACACCGAGTTGGCCGTAGGCGGCTTCGATCGCGACCCCAGCAAGACCGGACACGGCCGGTGTGTTGCTTGGTGGTGAGGCCGAAGTGACCGAGTCACCTCCGCCGGTATTGCCGCCACCTGAATCGCCGCCGGTGTTCGTCTGACCGCCGCCGCCACCGCCGTCACCATTTGCGGCAGCAGCTTGAGCTTGCTGGGCAGCGAAGTCCGCCTGCAATTGAGCAAACGCCGCCTCGGCCCGGCGTTGCTCCTCTTCCTCGATCAACTGTCCGAGTTGCTGACGCGCCTCAGCCTCTCGCTCGACGTACAGGGCCGTCGCCTGATCGGTCTGACGCTGCTTCTCGGCGATGTACGACGTCAACGTCTCGGCTTCGGCGCGCTTGTCTTCGAGGTTCTTGCGTTCCTCGTTGAGTTCCTCGATCAGTTGATCGAGGTCGTCGGTCGTGACCGTGCCTACGGAAAGCGCCACCCGGCTGTACTGATCACGGCGCAAACCGTCGCTGTACTCATCGGCGTTCGAGAACAACGGACCGAGCACGTCGGCACCCGCACCCGTAAACGATCGGATTGCAACCGCTGACAGGTCGCCCCGCAACGACGCCAGTTCGGCCTCCTTGGCCGCTACGCGACCCTCGGCCTCGAGCACTTCCTGATCAAGCTGAGCCTTGTTGTCGACGGCCTCGGCGTAGTCCTCGGCGAGGATGTCGGCCTGAGTGTGCAGCCGATCGAGTTCATCGACAATTTGCTCGACTTCGCGACGCTGGTCATCGACCCCCGCTGACGCCGTGCTCGGGAAAAGTGACGGCAGCGCGATCGCGAGTGTGAAGGTGAGCACGAGGGCTCTGCTCAAACGCTTCATAGGACGGTCGGCAGTGTACCCAATATTACGAATGTGTTGCGATCGAGGTGAACGGTTTGGTGTCACAGGCGACGTTCATTCCCACTCGATCGTGCCGGGCGGCTTCGACGTGACGTCATATGCGACTCGGTTGATCCCGTCGACTTCGTTGATGATTCGACTCGACATCTTCTCCAACAGGTCGTAGGGAAGGCGCGCCCAATCAGCCGTCATGGCGTCGTCACTGGTAACGGCGCGGATGATGATCGGGTGGCCGTAGGTACGTTCGTCGCCCATCACGCCAACCGACCGAATGTCGGGGAGCACGGCGAATGCCTGCCAAATTTCACGTTCAAGACCGGCCAGGGCGATTTCCTGGCGGACGATCGCATCGGCTTCCTGCAACGTCGCAACCTTGTCAGGGGTGACTTCACCGATGATCCGCACCCCCAACCCGGGGCCGGGGAACGGTTGCCGCCAGACCATTTCGTCGGGCAAGCCCAACTCGGTTCCGAGCACTCGCACCTCATCTTTGAAGAGATCCCGCAGCGGCTCGACCAACTCGAGCGACATATCCTCTGGCAACCCACCGACGTTGTGATGACTCTTGATCACGTCAGCCGTGCCATCGGCGCCGCCGCTCTCGATCAGGTCGGGGTACAGAGTTCCCTGCACCAAGAACTTGGCTTCCGACAGGCCACCCGTGTAACGCTCGAATGTCCGGATGAACAGCTCGCCGATCGCCTTGCGTTTGGCCTCAGGTTCGGTGATCCCTGCGAGGGCGGCGAAGAAGTCATCGCCGGCATCAACGTGGATCAACTCGATCCCCATATTGCGTTTGAACGTCTCGACGACCTGCTCGCTCTCGCCTTTGCGCATCAAACCTGTGTCAACGTAGACGCACGTCAGTTGGTGGCCGATCGCCTGATAGACGAGCGCTGCGGCGACGGCCGAGTCAACACCACCCGAGAGACCACACAGCGCCCGAGCGTCACCGACCTGGGCACGAATTTTGGCAATCTGTTCATCGATCACCGACGTCATTCTCCATGTCGGCGCACAATCGGCGAGGTCATGGAGGAACGTTCGCAGCACTTGCATTCCGTGCGGCGAATGGACCACCTCAGGGTGAAACTGGACACCCCAGATTCGCCGCTGATCGTTCTCGAGCACAGCAACTGGGGCGTCAGGCGTTGACGCCGTCGCACGGAACCCGGCCGGCGGCTCGGTCACAGCGTCGAAATGGCTCATCCAGACGTCGTGTTCCGAAGGGATGTCTTCCGTAAGGAGCGACGAGTCTGCAGTCCGAGTGAGGCGAGCGCGGCCGTACTCGCCACGCATGCCGCGGCCAACAGTTCCGCCGAGTTGCTCGGCGATCAGTTGCGCGCCATAGCAGATCCCGAGAATCGGAACACCGAGGTCGTACACCGCCGGGTCGAGATGCGGCGCACCGTCGACATGCACGCTTTTCGGTCCGCCTGACAGAATGATCGCAGTCGGATGTTTGGCAGCCATCTCGGCGGCTGACAGGCGGTGCGGCACGATTTCTGAGTACACGTCGAGTTCACGTACACGCCGGGCGATCAGCTGGGCGTACTGAGCTCCGAAGTCGACGACAAGAACGGTTTGCCGTCCATCATGGGGAGTCTCAATGTTCAAGCCTCTGATGGTAGACAGAAGACGTGCTTCTCCGCGTTCTCACGGCGACGATCGTGTTCAGTTTCGCCACCACAACCCCGGTGACATCTGCCGCCGATCAGCGCAGCGTCGGTTACACGCAGACCGTTGCGATCTCTGACAATGACTTTGTGCCGGAGGATCAGAACCTCGGGGATTGCATCAGCGCTGTTCCTCGGCCGGGTTGTGGTAGTGAAGCACAGGGCGGTTGGCGACAAGGTCTCGTGTTCGGGGCGTTGCTGATCGGGTTGGCGTTCATAGTCTGGCGGATCGTGGTCGGAGCGAGAAAGGCAAAGTCGTGACACCTGAAGAATTCCGTCGATGCGGATACGAGGTGATCGATCTGATCGCCGACTATCTCGAGGGTGTCGGGGAACGCCGCATCGTTCCCGACATCGCCCCAGGAGACGTGCGAGCGATGTTGCCAGAACATCCACCAAGCGCTCCCGAGTCGTGGGCTGACGTGCTCAACGATGTCAACGAGACGATCATCCCGAACGTTGCTCATTGGCAGCATCCGAGTTGGTTCGCATACTTCCCAGCGAACGTCTCGTACCCATCGATCCTCGGCGAGTTGTTGACCGCCGGGCTCGGAGTGCAGGGCATGAGTTGGGTCACATCCCCAGCGTGCACCGAACTGGAAACGCTGATGGTCGACTGGATGCACGAGTTGTTGGGGTTGCCGGCGCGGTTCCACTCGACGAGCGAACGTGGTGGTGGAGTGATCCAAGGTTCTGCCAGCGAGGCCGCGCTGGTAGCGATTCTTGCCGCTCGATGGCGGGCAACGGGTGGCCAAGTGAACGCCGATGGCGACACCCATCAACTCGTCGCCTACTCGACGTCGCAAGCCCACTCGTCGATCGAGAAGGGGTTGCGAATCGCTGGAATCGGGACCGATCGGATTCGGATCATCGATCACGACGAACGTTTCGCCATGATGCCGGCCTCGTTGGACGCCGCTGTCGCCGGTGACCTGGCGGCAGGACTCACGCCGTTCTTCGTCTGTGCCACGCACGGTACGACATCGTCGATGGCTGTCGATCCAACTCCCGCCGTCGCCGCGATCTGCGCAGCCAACAACGTTTGGCTGCACGTCGACGCCGCCATGAGCGGTATCGCCGCCCTCGCGCCTGAACATCGCGCGATCAACACCGGCCTCGAATTCGCCGACAGCTACTGCACGAACCCTCATAAGTGGATGGGCGTCAACTACGACTGCACCTTGTTCTGGACGGCCGATCGAGCAGCGTTGCTCGGAGCACTCAGCATTCTGCCTGAGTACCTCCGATCCGCTGCCGCCGAATCAGGTAGGGCAATCGACTATCGCGACTGGCAGATCCCGCTCGGACGCCGCTTCAGAGCGCTCAAGCTGTGGTTCACACTTCGCCTCGATGGAGTTGCGATGATCCAGGAACGAATCCGCCGCGATGTAGCCCTCACGCAGGAGTTGGCCGGATGGGTCGCCGGCGACAACCGATTCGAGATCGTGGCCCCACACCCGCTCAACCTGCTGTGCATCAGGGTCGCCGGCGACAACGCCTTGACCGACACATTGATCGAGAATGTCAATCGGACAGGGACTGCCCACGTCACCCGAACGGTGTTGAACGAGCAATCGGTGATGCGTGTGTCGATCGGCGCACAAAGCACCGAACGCCAACACGTCGAGCAATTGTGGCAACTCATCCAAGCGTGCGTGTGAGCAGGTCGACGAGGATTCTGGCAGTCGCACCCCAGACCGTTTCATCGTCCAACTCGAAGAAGTGCAGCACGAAGTCCGGCGGCCGATCGCCCCAGCGTTCCGAGCGGTAAGTGCCCACTCGGGTGAACTCGCTGAGCGGCACCCAGAGCACACGGTCGACCTCCATTGTCCGCGCCGAGAGGTCGAGCCGATCTGGCACGGTGGCCACCTTGGGGACGATGTAGCTGCGGCTCACCCAGGTGTGGATATGGGCGAGTTCGCCACGCAACGTCACCAATGACGGGTCGAGACCGACCTCCTCATGCGCTTCGCGAAGCGCCGCCTCTGACATCGTCTCGCCCTCATCGACACGGCCGCCCGGAAAGCTGACCTCCCCGCGATGGGTTCTCATCTGCCATGACCTACGGGTCAGGAGAACTTCTGGTCCGTCTGGCCCATCGGCCAACACAACCAACACGGCTGATTGGCGTGCATCGGGGAAGGGGGCGACGATCGGGGCTTCCTCATCGGAAACAGCGGCCAACAGATCCGCCAGCGAAGGAGCGGCACCGATAGGCCACGCAACATCGGGCCCGGGCGACCAGTTGTCCGGCCGCGGGATGACTTGTTGTCCGCCGACCCGGCGGGTGTCCGGGTCGTTCACGTCACTCGGCGCCGGCTGGCGACCAGCCAGACGAGATCAACTCGTTCAACACGTCCGGCAGACCTGACTTCTTCAGGTTGGCAAGCACCTTGCCCGGCTGTTCTTCACCGCGTTCGAATTCCTCCCATGCGCTGAGGAGCTTGGTCAAATCGGGGGCTGGACGTTCGAACGTCATACCTGCAAGCCTACGGGGGCCGGAGGTTGCGTCGTAACGAAGAATCCTCACCTATCCGCTAGACCCCGAAGTACGACCGGGACATTGCGTGGTCCTCGTATCTGACCATTCGCCCAGGTCGTCTGCCTATCGGCATCAAGTTCATAGTCGGGGAAGGCGCGTATCCATTCCTGCAGCGCAATGGTGAGTTCGAGTCGAGCCAAATTGGATCCGAGGCATCGGTGGATGCCCAACCCAAAGGCGACATGGCGATTGACCGCACGATCCAACTGAAACTGGTCGGCGTTCTCGAACGACTCTGGATCGTGGTTGGCAGCTGGGAACGTCAGCAGCATCTGCTCGCCGGCGCGGATCGGGCAGCCGGCGACCTCGACATCGCCGATCACCTTGCGAGCCATCGTGACCGGGGCGTAGAACCGGAGCACCTCCTCAATCGCCGTCTGCCACAACATGTCGTCGTTCGCCACCGACACCAGTTGGGCCCGCGCTTCAGGGTGCTGAGCGAAGTGCCAGAGTCCCGATCCGATCGCGCTCCACGTCGTGTCGATCCCTGCCAAGATTTGAAGAATTACGTATCCAACCTGGAGCTCCTCGGGGATCGGCGCACCGTCGATTTCAGCGGTGGCGATCAACGTCATCAGGTCATCCTCCGGATCTTCCGCTCGCATCCGAAGCATGCGCGTCGTGTACTCGGCCATCTCGATCCGCAGCTTCGTGCGGATCTCGTTGTCACGCGGCGCCAACTGGAAGTTGCGGAAGATCCAGTCACGGAACATGTCGCCGTCTGACTCGGGAACGCCGAGCAGCCGGCAGATCCCGTGGACCGGGATCCGTTGGGCGTACTGCTCGGCAGCATCGGCGCTTGCGGCGTCGCCCAGATCGGCAATCAGCTGGCGGCAAAACTGGCGAAGCTCGTCCTCCATCGGTGCAATTTTTTTCGGGCTGAACGATGGCAACAGCAGCCGACGGTGGCCGAGATGGTCGGGCGGGTCAGAGGTGATTGGCGGTGCTGGTTTGCGATCGGCGCCCGGTCGAGAGACTGACACCCAAATCGACGAGAAGTGTTCCGTGTCGTGGGCAACTTGCGAAACGGCTTGCATCGTCACTGGCATGTGAGCCCGGCCGTACCGCTCGGTGGTGGCGATCGGGCACTGCTGGCGTACATCGTTCCAAATGTCGATCGCGTTCGGTCCCCACGTCTCGTCCAGCCAGTCCCAATCGTTGACCCAGTCGACGACGGGCCGCACGTCGTGGTGATCCGTCTCATACGCCATACGCCAATCCCCCTCGACCACCACGGTACGCCAGATCGAGGATGC
>JANMTV010000148.1:0-9748 GCA_031390905.1 Ilumatobacteraceae bacterium
CAGAGCTGGTGTGGGATGCGTCGAAGCCTGATGGCACTCCCCGCAAGCTGCTCGATGTCTCCAAGCTGCGCGGCCTCGGCTGGTCGTGTCACGCTCGGCTCGGGTGACGTGTCCGGAGTGAGTTCGGTGAGATCAGGCGGCATCGATACCGCGCAACACGCCCGCCGATGCCTCTTGCGCGAGGAACCATTCGTACGTCGACCGCAGGCCGTCACCGAGTTCGATCGACGGCGACCAGCCGAGGCCGCGCAGCTTGGAGACATCGAGCAGCTTACGGGGAGTGCCATCAGGCTTCGACGCATCCCACACCAGCTCTGCGTCGGGATTGACGACCTCACGGATCGTTTCGGCCAGTTGGCGGATCGACCGGTCGACGCCGGTGCCCACGTTGATATGGCTGTGATCGCTGTAGTGCTCGAGCAGATACAGACATGCCGACGCAAGGTCGTCGACGTGAAGGAACTCACGGTACGGGGCACCCGTTCCCCACACCTCGACGTTGTTCGGGGTGCCATCGGCGGCCCGCAGCTTGGCGTCGTGAAACTTGCGCATCAGCGCCGGGATGACGTGACTGGAGGTGAGATCGAAGTTGTCGCCTGGTCCGTACAGGTTGGTCGGCATCGCAGAGATGAAGTCGCATCCGTATTGCTTGCGATACGCCTGGCAGAGCTTGATCCCGGCGATCTTGGCGATCGCATACCACTCGTTGGTGGCCTCCAGAGGGCCTGTCAACAGCTCGTCCTCGTTGATCGGTTGCGCTGCGTCGCGTGGGTAAATGCATGACGAACCGAGATACAGCAACTTCTTGACGCCGACCTCGTACGCCGAGTGGACGACCGTGCCGTGAATCATCATGTTGTCGTAGATGAACTCGGCCGGGCGAGTGCTGTTGGCGTAGATCCCACCGACCGTTCCAGCGACGAGGAACACATAGTCCGGTCGATTCGCCTTGAACCAGTGCGACACTTCCGACTGATCGCGGAGGTCGACCTGATCCCGCCTTGCGGTGAGAATGTTGGTGAATCCTTGGTCAGTCAGTCGCCGGATCAACGCCGACCCGACGAGGCCGCTATGCCCGGCCACGTAAACCTGAGCGTCCCGATTGATGAGTGCCATTCCGCCCAAGCTAGTCGGCGGGTGCTGGGTCGAGTCGGGCGAGTCGGGCACCGAACAGCTTCCTCGGAACCACCATGCCCCAGGCGTCGAGCACGAACTCGCACATCTCGTCGTGATCGAGCCGATCGAGCCTCGCGTGTACCCAGTTGAATCTCATGTCCGACGGTCCCGGGAGCATGAATGTCGCCGGGTCGGACCCCACGAGACCGTCGCGTTGTTCTTTCGGGAAGCCGAACCCGATGATCGACTCATCGAGGCTGAACGCGACATACACGATGCTCCCGACCCTGAGTTTGGTTCGGCCGTGCACGATGGCGACATACGACCGCTCAAGATCGCTTGCGAATTCCAGCACATCGCGGATTGTGACGGCGTCCACGTCGGACCACTTATGGTCTCGGTCGGATCTGGAACTGCGGTTCCGGCGATGGTGCGCCGGCTTCGAAGCGGGTCGGTTGTCCTGGAGTCGAGACCGACTGATACGCATCCGCCAAGGCGACGATCGCATCGGCGACGACGTTTCCTGCGGCCGGATTCCATGGGTTGCGATACGACGATGGGGGCACGCCTTCGATCATTTCCCTGTAGGTCGGAACCACACCAGAGTGATCTTGCGGGCGTAGCGCCTCGCCGGCCGGAACGACGAGGTCCTCGAGTACCTCCAGGAATGATCGCAGGCGGACCCAGCGATGATTGACGAAGTCGAAGTGGTCTGCCCGTTGCCCGGCATATCGTCCACGTTCAGCTAGGTCGAGCACGACTTGCGGATCCATGTCGAGGTTGATCCCTCCTTCGGATTTCGTGTGTTCGACAGCGACGATTCGGTCTCGGTATCCCGGGACGCGGGTCTGCATCGAATCGGCCCAGTTCTGGAGCGTGTTTCGTAAGGCCCCGACGAAGGCACCGAACGTCTCGACTGGCTGACTCCCCGCCAAGATGCCGTCTCGGTTCGAGTCGGGCATCGAGATGTTGTGCTGCTGATCGGGATCGACCTTGTTGGTACCGATCAAGTTGATCCCGAACGTTGGATGGCTCGGCACTGCGCTGTCGAAGAAGTGGATCGGGAAGTTGCTCGTGATGCCACCGTCGGAGAATCGATGGCGCACCAACGGATGCGTCTCGTCGCCGTCCTGAGTGACCGTGTAGTCGAAGGCGTGGAGCGGAACAGTGCTGAGGAGAACCGGGAAACTGAGACTCATCCGGACTCCAACGATGATCGGGAGATCGTCGGCGAGCGGCAAGGCGTGGAGACCGTTGCTTTCGAACGATTGGTACACCTTGCGATCATCCGCGTCGCGTGGTGCCGGTGGATGCTTGATCATCCAGTCGACGATCCGCTCCGGAAAGAGTTGTCGAAACTCGACTGGATCGAAGGCCCAGATCCTCGACGTGACGGGCAGTTTGACTTGCGTACCAGCGCTGAGGTCGGTGGTGAACATCGCCAGTTCGACGTCGTTGGCCCTGAGATCACCGAATGTCACCGGTCCTGCACCGGTTGGCCGATTGGCGATCTGGTCGAACTCGTCGGCCAGCCATTCAGTCAATGCGGGTTGGTCGCCGCCGGGGGAGCGCATGCCAGAGCACAAGCCAAGGTGGTTCCTGGGAAGGTCGCGTCCGAGACGGATCGCCAGACTCCACACGACGGCGATTCCGAGCCCGACGATCAACAACATCACCGCCGCAACGATGCCCCACGACGCGGTCTGGACGATCGTTGCCACGAGTAACGCAGTTGGAACCGCAACGCAGAGAACGGCCGGGGTCGGTCGTAGTAGTCGGATGCCGGCGAGGAGACCCCGGATGCACTTGCCCACGGTTCCACCGCGTCCGATCACCACCGAAACGAGCCGGTACAGGGGAATCGTTGCACGCTGCGGCTGGAAGAGGTGATACAGCCTGGTATGCCGGTCCTTCGTGGTTTCGGCCAACAGGTCAGGCAGCGACGCCAGCCGGGCGAACCCTGAGTCGGCGGTGTCGCTATCGCGCCCGAGTTCTGCGGCTGCCGCAGCTCCGGCAGCGATCGCACCCGCCGACGTGCCACCGACGCGTTGCAGGCGGCGGGTGATTGCCAGTTGGCATGCCGCGTGGGGATAGATCACTCCGCTGGTGATCCCGCCTTTCATCACCAGATCGCATCGGTCAGTCAGTGCGGATGAACGCGGATACGTAGTCGGATCGCGGAGATTCTCGATCGGGCGCGGGATCTCGGAAACAGTCGACGACAGTGGCACGGTGGCCTCCTCTTCAGTCGGAACAAGCCGGACCGTATCAGTCGCGTCGACTTCCGTGAGCCAAGATGGGGGTCGTGAATGCCCTCTCTTCAGTCGTTCGTATCAGGCCGCTTGGATCGCGGTGACTTGATGCGGCTGCTCTGTACCTCCGATATTCACTATCGACTCCCGCAACTCGATTGGCTCGTCGGTCAGGCGGATGACTTCGACCTGGTGGTGTTGCCTGGTGACCATTTGCATGTGGTTGACCCGGTGGCACTCGAGATTCAGATCGTTGTCGTCTCGAAATATCTCGATCGGCTTGCGGCGCGGGCGGTCGTGTTGGCCTCGTCGGGTAATCACGATCTCGACGGGTCGGGTGATCACGGCGAAAAGTTCGCCGGTTGGCTTGGCAGGCTGCAGGTCGACGGGCTGTATGTCGATGGCGACAGCTTCGACCTCGATGGAGTGCGTTTCACGGTCTGCCCGTGGTGGGATGGACCGCTGACGCGTGAGCTGGTCGACGCTCAGCTGGCGCAGGCCGCCGAGAATCGCCCGGCCAAATGGGTATGGGTGTATCACTCACCGCCGACCGGTACGTGCCTGTGTACAACGGGCACTCGGGAATACCCGGACGATGACCTGGCGGCGTGGATTGACCGGTGGCAGCCAGATGTCGTGATCTGCGGGCACATCCACCAGGCCCCTTGGGTGGAGGGCGGTGGATGGGCCGACCAGCGAGGCGCTACGTGGGTATTCAACGCGGGTCACCAAACCGGGCCAGTTCCGGCGCACATCGTCCTCGATCTCGCCGCCGGCACAGCGCAATGGATCGCCAGCGGAATTCGCGACGAGCGAATTCTGTGGCCCGAGTCGTCGACGACGTAGATTCGTCGCTAACCGCTAGTAGTCCAGTTCAGGCATTCTGGCCGAGCCCGGCTGCACCGCCGGTGTCTCGTTGTGAATCAGTGTCTGCATCACGTCGTCGAGCATGCCGAGGTGGTTGGCTTGGTCACCGAACTGTCGTTTGACATCCGCTAGGTAGCCCGTCAGATTGTCGAGTCGGATCGCCAATGTGCGAGCCACGGTGATGACAATGTCTGGTCGATCGAGAAGAAATTGCTCACCGTCTTCAGCGACGAGAAATGTGGAGTCGATGGTGGTGCGCACCGTTGCCGTCGCTGGGCGGCCGAGCAACGACGACATCTCGCCGAAGATCGAACCGGGCTGGTCGACCCTGGCGATGGACAGACCGTCGCGTTCGACGACTACTCCGCCCGCGACGAGCACCAACACCATTCCGTATGGTTGGCCCTGTTCGATCACTACGTTCCCGGCGGGCACGATGATACGCGGCAGGTGGGCACACCCGTCGATGATGTCTGACATGGATGAGCAGGATAGATCGGTCGACACCCTGCATCGTGGCAGCCCAAGTTCGGCCCTCGATTCAAGTGCGGGCTGCAATCGCCGATAGTCGTTTGTGAGGATGGATGCCGCAGCGGGAGTCTTGATTGAACGCCGAGGCGTTCATCGAGCCGCCTGCCGCGATCTCGTATCAGATCGAGCGTGACGACGCGACGGACGATATCCGTTCGTGCACGACTCGCAAGCGTAGGTGTCGCGACTGCTGCGGCTTTCGGCATCGTAGGAGCGACGGCAGGGGCCACAGCTGCACACGTCGGTGACCGTGCCGCTGACGAGCATCGCATCGCGAGTCTCCGCGAGAACTACCTGCTCAGCGACGTGCAAATGGCGTTCGTACGAGGCCAGGCGTATGAGATTGCGCTCGCCGCCGATGACGAGGAACGGCAAGAGGCCGACGACGAACTCGACGAGCCCCTGGTCGAACTCGGGCGACTGCAGACCATCGTCCTGCGTGGAACACCGGGTGACTTGTTGTCCGATGCCAGCCTCTTCCGTGCCGACGTCGATGCCTTCGTCCACGCCGTCGAGAACCTCGCTGAATCGGGTTCCACCGAGGCAACCTCGACAGCCGATGCGCTGCGAGCGATCGATGCGCAGTTCGACAGCTTGAACGAACAATTGGCCTCGCTGCTCGCCCGGCTCGAGACACGGCAAGATCAAGCGATCGCCGACACGGCCGCGGCGCGAAGATGGGCGGCGCTTGCCGTGATCGGCGCATCGATTATCGGTGTCCTGATCGTCGTGGCGTTGCTTCGGCGTGCTGTGCGATCGATCCTGGGTGGATTGCGTGGTGTTTCCGATGCGGCCGCGGCCCTGGCGGCGGGGGACTTGGCGGCGCGAGTTGCCGATGGTCGCGGCGACGAAATCGGCGCCGTCGGTTCGGCGTTCAATGCGACCGCCGACGCGATGCAGGCCATCGTGCGTCGGCTGGCCGAACAGGGGCAGCGTGACGCCTTCGGACGCGACCTGACCGAAGCCCTCGATATGGCCGACACCGAAGAGGTGGTCTATGACGTCATCGCCCGGTCACTGGTCGCGGTCTCTAACGATCATCCGATGGAGCTGCTCCTGGCCGACTCCTCGCGAGCGCACCTCGAACGGCGCGTCCAACATCCGAACGCCGGCGCCCCAGGTTGCACCGTCGACTCGCCCTTCGCCTGTGTCGCCGTCCGGCGCGGAACGGTGACCACGTTCTCCGACAGCCGGGCGCTGAATGCCTGCCCGAATCTGCGCGCTCCTTCTGACAAGCCCTGCTCAGCGGTGTGCGTCCCCGTCACCTTCATGGGTCGCGCGCTGGGTGTCCTTCATACGACGGCAGCAGTGGGGGCCGAACCGGATGCTGAAGAAGTGTCGCGGCTGACGGCCGTTGCGACGGCGTCAGGCGTGCGGATCGGCACGGTGCGGGCCTTCGATCAGACCACGCTGCAGGCGACGACAGATGCTCTGACTGGGCTCTCGAACCGCCGCCGGTTCGAACAGGTCGCTCGCAACCTGCAACGTCATGGCACGCCATTTGCGCTCGTCATGGCCGACCTCGACCATTTCAAGCTGATCAACGACACCCACGGGCATGAGGCGGGCGACCGCGCCCTCGTCCGCTTCGCGCATCAACTTCGTCATCACTTTCGGGCTGACGATCTTGTCGCCCGCTACGGCGGGGAGGAGTTCGTGATCCTGCTTCGAAACACGACCGCCGCGCACGCGGCAGCGATCCTCGACGAGTTTCGTGCACGGCTCGCCGAGGCAACATCGGCGCAGCCGCCGGTCATCACGGCAAGTTTCGGTGTCACCGACTCTTCGTTCGCTCGGTCGCTCGCCGAACTGCTCGGCCAAGCCGACGCTGCTCTGTATCGCGCCAAGGCGACAGGGCGAAATCAGGTCATGCTCAACGAGGCGCCGGCAGCACACGACGAGGATCAACGGATCCAGACATATGTCGATGAGGGATTCGACGACGCCGACGGTGGATTGACTGCGCATAACGTTAGGTATCAATCGTTGTGAGCCGTTTTGATGATCACGTACACCCCTGGCGGGTCCCGCTGTTGGTTCGCATCGTTCGGTTGACTCTTGTTGCGCTGGTGGCGGTGTACCTCGTGTCGCTGCTGGTCCGTGACACAGCGGGTTACGATCTGGTGTTCGAGGGAGTGATCACCGTTCTGGCGCTCGGCTTGGCGGCCGTCCTGTGCCTGATGCGCGCCCTGTTGAGACGCGAGGATCGTGGCGTATTCGCCTTGATCGGTTTTGGCTGTCTGGCGTACACCGCTGGCAACGTTGCCTACGTCAGCCACGTCCAGTACCTCGACCCGATGCCGTTCCCCAGCGCAGCTGATATCGGGTGGTTGGGCATTTATCCATTCCTCGTTGTGGCCGTGATCTTGCTGGGCCGCTCAGAAGTCGCCGGCACGCAGGTCGGGGTATGGCTCGACGGTTTGGTAGGCGTGCTCGGGGTCGCCGCGGCGGGTTCCGCACTCGTGCTCCAGACGACTCTCAAGAACCTCTCGGGTGATTTCACCGTCTTGTTCGTCGGAGCGGCCTACCCGCTAGGCGATCTGCTCGTGCTGTCGATGATCGTCGGAGTGCTCACGGTGCGCGGGCGGCGGCCCGACCGGAAATGGATGGCGTTGACGTGCGGGTTGTTGGTCTTCGTGCTCGCCGACATCATCTATATGGTCCGGCTGAGCACCGACTCATATGTGCAGGGCACGTTCCTTGATGCGCTGTGGATGATCGGTCTCGCGCTGGTGTCGCTGTCGGCATGGCAGCCGCCGACACGACATCGAATCGAGGAACCCGCTGCCGGCCTCGGTTCACTGGCCGTGACAATCGCGGCCAGCCTGTCCGCTGTAGCCGTGCTCGTCGCTGCGAGCACGGTCGAGACGCCGAGTTACGCGGTCGGTCTTGCCGGGGCGACGCTATTAGCGGCGTCGGCGCGCACCGTTGTGGCGTTCCATCAGCTCCGCCACCTTGTCGAGGCGAGACAACTGGCGGGCACCGACGACCTGACTGGCTTGTCGAATCGGCGTGCATTCACCGCATTTCTTGACCGGACTCTTGAAACGGCATCGCCTGATCGAGGCTTCGCTGTGCTGCTTCTCGACTTGGACCGGTTCAAAGAAGTCAACGATCTTTTCGGTCACCAGGTGGGCGACCGATTGCTACAGGAAATCGGACCGAGGCTGTCGCCGATCCTGCGGCCGGGGGACATGCTCAGCCGGCTCGGCGGCGACGAGTTCGGCTTCGTGCTCCCGGGCACCGACGAAACTGCGGCTCTTCAGATCGGGCGGCGTCTGTGCGATGCCCTCTCACCCCCGTTCGTTCTCGATGATGTGGCAAGTCAGATCACAGGAAGCATCGGCGTCGCCCTGTGGCCGGCTGATTCCGACAACTCCGAAGAGCTGTTCCAATGCGCCGACGTGGCGATGTACACCGCAAAATCCCATCGATCCGGTGTCGAACTCTACGATGTCGAGCACGACGCCGACGGGCGTGACCGACTCGCAATGGCCAAACAACTTCGCCTAGCAGCGGAAGCCGACCAGTTCGTATTGCACTACCAGCCGAAGATCGATCTCAGGAGCGGCAGACTGATCGGTGTCGAGGCCCTTGTGCGCTGGCAACATCCTGAACATGGTCTGCTGTACCCCGATGTGTTCGTGCCCATTGCCGAGCAAACCGGCACCATTCGAGCACTCACGACGAAGGTTCTCTCCACGGCGATCGCCCAGTGCGGACAATGGCGCCTTGATGGGTTCGTCCTCACGGTGGCCGTCAACCTTTCCTCATCCGATCTGTTGAGCGTCCATCTCGTCAACGACATCGCTTTGATGCTGACCAGGTCGAGAGTTCCAGCAGACTTGCTCCAACTCGAGATCACTGAAACAACCCTCATGCTTGAACCGGAACGAGCAGTGGCCACGCTCCACGCCCTCCACGCACTCGGTGTCACGTTGTCCGTCGACGACTACGGCACCGGATTCAGTTCGCTGTCCTACCTCCGTGACCTGCCCGTGCAAGAGCTAAAAATCGATCGAACGTTCATCACCAAGCTGACAGAGCACAGCAGAGACTCAGCGATCGTCAGATCCACAGTCGATCTGGCCCACTCCCTCGGTATCGAAGTCGTGGCCGAAGGCGTCGAGAACGGCGACGTGATGACCCTTGTGCGCAGCTTCGGCTGCGACCTCGCACAGGGCTATCACATCTGCAAACCAAAGCCGGCCAACGAACTCACCGCTTGGCTTCGAACGCAGCCAACCCAAACAGACGACACCCTGTTCGCCTCCATCACCTGCGCGGACAGCTCGCACGCTCTCTCGCCGTGCAGCGTGCTCCCCGCTCAACCTTCCGTCGATGACGCATCCCCAACACTGGCTCGCTCATAACGGAGGGGACGTCTTGATCGACTGGGAGCTCACGCACATCGGTGATCCCCGTGAGGACCTCGGATGGTGCATGCTGGCGAGCGTCGCGGTGCCACTCGCCTGGATGCACCGCCTGGCCGAGCGACCCGCGATCCCAAACATCCAGCTAACTGGTATTTTGCGGAGCCCAGGAGGGGAGTCGAACCCCTGACCTACGCATTACGAGTCTGTTCAGAACCGTCCAGCCCGTGGTGATCAATGCCATCTACCAGGGCTTATGCTGCTACTCCGTCCGTCCAGTATCGGCTCGTAGTGCCGTGTGTTGCCCAGTTTCTTGGATGAAATCTTGGATGGTCTCGTAGGACGCGGCGTGCCGGTTCCGTGATCAGAGTGTCGGAACGAGGTCGAAGGCGGTGCAGTGAGCCGGACGCACGACCGTGAAATGAGCGTGGTCCAAGGTGGCGATGCGCGTTGTGTCGAGGCGTTCGGCGATTGCGATCAAGCTGGCGTCTGTGCCGCCAAGGGGCATGTCCTGGTAGCGGTCAACGAGTTCACGAACGCGCTGCCAATCAGATGCGGTGGGCGGCTCGACGGTAAGAGCACCGTCAATGATTGCGTCGTAGAAAGCCG
>JANMTV010000157.1:0-2503 GCA_031390905.1 Ilumatobacteraceae bacterium
CGGCGGCCGAGTCACCCGCCCGCCCCGGAAGACGTCCTACGGCGGCTACGCCGGGTACTTCGCCGATCCTGACGGTCATCTCTGGGAGGTCGCGCACAACCCAGGATTCAGCCTGGCCGAAGACGGCACCCTTACGCTCCCGGACTTCGGCGCGATCTGAACGCACAGCCGCGATCTGAGACGCGTTGCGCTGACTGGGAGACCTAGCGGGGCCGGCGGCACTGCAGCCCGACGGTCCCGTTGCTGAACTCGGTGCGCGTCGTGCGACCGATGCCGACGTGTTCGATGACCGGTCAATCAGAGCGTCACGGCGGCGGCCACGGCGGCTTCGAGAGACGTGGTGGGTCGGGCGATCAGGCGACGGAGATCACCGCTCTTGGTGTCGAGGTCACCTCGGGCGATCCCGGCGTCGGCGTCGGCGAGGAACTCGGCGACGGGGTGTGGGAGTCCGCCGGCGACGAGGGCTGCGACGTGCTCGCTGGCGGTCAGATTCTGGTAGGTGACGGTCGTTCCGGTGACCCTGGTGATGGTGTCGGCAAGCTCGGCCATCGTGAAGGGGACGTCTCCGCCGAGTTCGTAGATGGCGCCGTCTTCGTCTTGCGAGGTGAGCACGGTGGCAGCGGCGGCGGCGAAGTCGGCACGCGTGGCGGCTGCGACCTGTCCCGTCCCGGCGCTGCCGAGAATCACCTGCTGAGCGATGGTCTGGGCAAGAGTTGCCGTGTAGTTCTCGATGTACCAGCTGTTGCGCAGCAAGGTGAACGGGAGTCCGGATGCCTTGAGCAGGTCCTCGGTGGTGAGGTGTTCGGCGGCTAGGCCGATCTTGCTGGTGTCGGCGTGGAGCACGCTGGTGTAGGCGATGCTGGCGACGCCGGCAGCGACGGCAGCGTCGATGATGTTGCGGTGCTGCTCGATGCGTTGCCCGACAGCGTTGGACGAGACGAGCAGCAGGCGTTCGGTCCCGGTCAGCGCGGCGGCGAGGGTTTCGGCGTGGTCATAGTCGAAATGACGAACGATGACCCCGCGGGCACTGAGGTCGGTGGCCTTGGCGGGGTCGCGGACGGCGGCCACGATTTGGGCCGCCGGGACGCCGCGGCTGAGCAGTTCGTCGACGACGAGTCGTCCGAGGTGGCCGGTAGTGCCCGTGACGGTGATCATGTGAACTCCTCTGGTGTCAGCCGCCACTGCGGCGGGTGAGTGCGCCGCGACAGTCTGCACGAACGTTTCGACTGTGCCAACCTTTGGATCGTACTTTCAATAAGAAAGTGCACGCCACGGAAGTTAGGCTGATGGGTATGAGTACTCAAACGGCTCGCCGACGCTCACGCAGTGTCGACTACCAGCTCGTGGCCGATGTGTTTGCCCGCAGCTGCCCGTCTCGGCCGGTCCTGGAAAGCGTCGCCAGCAAGTGGGGAGTGCTCGCCCTGGCGGCGCTGCACGACAGCAGTTACCGGTTCAACGCGCTGCGTCGTCGCGTCGACGGCGTCAGCGAGAAGATGCTCGCCCGGACCCTCCAAACGCTGGAGCGTGACGGCATGGTCAACCGCGACGTCCAGGCCACCATCCCGCCCAGGGTCGAGTACAGCCTCACTCCGCTCGGTGCCGACGTCGCCAAGCGTCTCCTCGGACTCATTGAGTTGGTTGAATCGTCGATCGACGTCGTCGCCACAGCCCAAGCGGCCTACGACGACGCCCACTGACCTCCCCCGGATGACTATCCGAGTGGAACGTGACACCACCGACGTGGCCACCGCGGGCAGCGATCGCCATCCGCATCGCGTCGCACACCAAACCGGCTTTGCAGTTGTCGGCGATCGCGAAGCCGAGCATCCGGCGTGACCAAATAAGTCGATCACGGTTGCCAGGTACAGCTTGCCTTCCCAGGTCACGATCTCGGTGATATCGCCACACCACGACACATTCGCGGTGGGCGGATCAAAGTCACGTTTCAACAGATTCGCGACTTCGGTGCCGCCGGGTCAGGCCGGGCCTCCTTCCTACACGGTCTCCCGCGTAATCAGGTGTCCAAGAAACAGGGTCAACCTCATACGCTCACTCACCGCCTACGACCACTGACCCCTTGGATTTTCCTATCTAGCGTGGCGGCCCGTAAGACGGCGGGCAACCTCATGGTCGCGATTCGTCGGCCAGCATCTGTGCCATGAGATGCCGGGCTCTCACGACGCCGCGGTCATGGGTGACCAGAACGTCATGTTCTTCAATCGGACGCGTGAGGAGGCGGAGCTGCTGTTGTCGAAGCGCCTCGGCGTCCTCGTCGAGGACGATGCCCAGACCGAGGCGGAGCTCCTCCGTTGCTTCGAGATCCTCGATCGCAAAGTTCCGAGCGAAGCAGTAGTAGTACCAGCTGGTGGTGGCATCGATCGGTGTGATCGCGTTGAGCACTTTGATGAGGTAGCCCTCCTCGCGGGGCCGCCCGACCCCGGTGATCCCGGAGTGCAACGTGTGGTGACTCGGGATTCGGAACTCCGTGGTGTGGAAACGGTCA
>JANMTV010000164.1:0-1416 GCA_031390905.1 Ilumatobacteraceae bacterium
CAACTGGCGATCAACAGGGCGGCCGCGCCCCGCTCGGACTCAGGACCACGCGGTCTTAGGGACATGTACCGCTCCCGTTGGTCCAGTTCGCTGCCTGCTCGAGTCGGAAGGTGAGCGATTCAGTGAACACGGTGGGGTAGAGCGCACCGACAAAGGGCAGACTAGAGAACCCGGTCAGAGTCGTGACCGGGGCATCGATGCTGACTCCACCGGTAGCTCCCACCGAGCCCGAGCCACGGTCGAAGGTGACTGTTGCCCCGTTGCTGACGTTCATCGCGTCGCAGACGAGGGTTGTCATGGCGGCCACGGAGCCGGCATCGACGGCAGCGAGGCGAGCCGCCTCACGGGCACCGTGACGGACGTCCTGGCTCTGGCTGAGGATCCAACCGAAGTCGATGATCCCCATCACCAGCATGATCAGCAACGGCGCGACTAGAGCGAACTCGACCAAGCTCGCGCCGCGTTCAGTCCCTCTTCTGTTCATATTCAGTTCCACCACCCCTGGCTTGTCGAAAGGTGAGTCGCACCCGCCCCGTAGCTGTTACTGGGTCTTTTGGGCCATTCGCCTTCCCTTCTTGACATCGAACATATGTTCGCCTTATGGTCTTCGCGTGGCTGTCGTCGGTCAGATCGCCTTGGACGACCTCGGAGTGCCGCTGCACGCGGTGACTTTCTGTGTGCTCGATCTCGAGACGACAGGAGCCTCAGCCAACACCTGCGAGATCACCGAGATCGGTGCCGTCAAGTACCTGGGCGGCGAGGTCGTGGGAACTTTCCAGACGCTGGTGAATCCCGGCACCGGAATACCGCCGTTCATTACGATCTTGACCGGGATCACCGAAGCGATGGTGTGCGAGGCACCACGGATCCAGGCTGTCCTTCCCCCGTTCCTCGAGTTCTGCCACGACGCGGTCCTAGTCGGGCACAACATTCGCTTCGACCTTTCCTTTCTCGACGCCGCTGCCCGCCGCCTCGACTACCCGCTGGCGGGCACCGAGCCGTTGTCACGTCGAGTGGTCGACACGGTGGGATTGGCGCGGCGCTTGATACGGTCGGAAGTACGGGATCTCACGCTGGCCACGCTCGCCGTCCACCTCAGATCACCTTTCCCGCCAACTCATCGCGCCCTCGACGATGCCAGGGCGACGGCTCATGTCTTCCACACCCTGCTGGAGCGAGCGGGCTCGCTCGGTGTCACCGGCCTCGACGACCTCCTGCAACTGCCGAAGGCCCGCGGCTCGGCCTACTACGCGAAGATCGGACTGACCGATGGTCTCCCCCGGCGCCCGGGGGTCTATCTGTTTTCAGATCGGGCGGGTGAGATCATCTATGTCGGCAAGGCCGTCAACCTCCGGACCTGGGTGCGGAGCTATTTCTTTGGCGACGATCGCCGGCGTATCGCCGACATGCTCCGCC
>JANMTV010000181.1:0-25906 GCA_031390905.1 Ilumatobacteraceae bacterium
AGGGCCTGGCGTAGTCCGTGGCTCCGAACCTGCGCCGAAGCATCAGGACGGTTTGGTGATGAGTTCGTTTAACGCCACTGTTGGATCAACGAGCAGTAAGTTGGGCCTGTGACTCAACCGGCAGAGACTCCCCTGCTGCGCCGGATTCGCGAGTCGGTGATTGGTGACGACCAAGTGATGGACGGGCCATACGGACCACATCGCGTCACCTACGCCGACTACACCGCTTCCGGACGGGCCCTGAGTTTCATCGAGGACTTCATCCGCGAAGAGGTGCTTCCGCGCTACGCCAACACCCATACCGAGTCTTCCGGCACCGGCCTTCAGACGACTCGTCTCCGTGAGGATGCACGCACGATCATCCACGATGCAGTCGGCGGCGACGACGAGACCTGCCTGATCTTCTGCGGTTCAGGTGCCACCGGGGCGATCGACAAATTGATCGGCATCCTCAACCTTCGGATCCCGGCAGACCTTGACGATCACTACCACCTCTCGCAGCAAATCCCCCTCGGGGATCGGCCGGTGGTGTTTGTCGGACCATTCGAGCATCACTCGAACGAACTCCCGTGGCGTGAGTCGATCGCCGACGTGGTCACGATCCCTGAGGACGCCGACGGCCATATCGACCTCGCACGACTCGACGCCGAATTGATTGCTCACGCCAACCGACAACTCAAGATCGGATCGTTCTCGGCGGCGTCAAACGTGACAGGCATCGTGTCCAACACCTGCGCAATCGCGGATCTCCTTCATCGTCATGGCGCGCTGTCGTTCTGGGACTTCGCCGCCGCCGGGCCGTACATCGACATCGAGATGTACCCCCAATGCGCCGAACATCCACTCGCCTTCAAGGACGCCGTGTTTCTCAGCCCGCACAAGTTCGTTGGCGGTCCGGGCACACCGGGCGTGCTGATCGTGCGCCGCTCACTGTTGACCAATCGCGTCCCCGACGTCGTGGGTGGCGGGACCGTGACATACGTCAACCCGACAGAGCATCGTTATCTCGACGACCCCGTGCACCGAGAGGAGGGCGGCACGCCGGCGATTATCGAATCGATCCGCGCCGGACTTGTGTTTCAACTCAAGCAAGCCGTTGGTGTGGCGACGATCAAAGAGCACGAGGAGTCGTACTGGCGTCGTGCAGTCCAGGCATGGTCAGCCAATCCGTGGCTTCAGGTGCTCGGCAACACACACTCCGAGCGGCTCTCGATTCTGTCGTTCGTCGTCAAACGACCTCACGAGAAGTACTTGCATCACAACTTCGTGGTGGCGCTGCTCAGCGATCTATTCGGCATCCAGTCACGTGGCGGATGTTCATGCGCGGGACCGTACGGTCACCGCCTGCTCGGGATCGACATCGAGCGATCGCACGAGTTCGAGCACGAGATCACCCAGGGCTGCGAGGGAATCAAGCCAGGCTGGACGCGAGTCAGCTTCAACTATTTCATCTCGGAAACCGTGTTCAGGTACCTCGTCGACGCAGTCGATCTCGTAGCCGAGCACGGGTGGAAACTGCTGCCCGAATACCGATTCAACCCGGCCACCGGACTGTGGCGGCACAACCAGGGGCCCGTCGAGCCGCCGCTTCGCCTGTCGCAACTGTCCTACGACCCGGCCTCCGGTGATCTCATCCGACCGCCGGTCGACCGGGTTCGAGCCCCAGAGTCCGCGCTTGCCGGATATCTCGGCGCCGCCCGGCAACGTTTCGAGGCGGCACCAACCTGGACGCAGTCAGAGCCGCACCCTGGCGCACTGTCGGCCGAGTTCGAGCACCTGCGCTGGTTCGACCTGCCTGACGATTCGCTCACTGTGTAACCGATCAACCAGGTTGTTCCGATTCGACGAGTGCGTGCTCGGGCTTGAATATCCGAGAGTGTGAATGATACCCCTGGGGGTATACTGGACCGTGCCACGCCGTCCCAAGGAGCACGATCCCATGTTCTTCCGCCAGTACTACCTCGCCTGCCTCTCCCATGCCAGCTACTTGATCGGCGACACCACAACCGGACAGGCGGTCGTCGTCGACCCCCAGCGCGACATCGCCGAGTACCTGGCCGATGCCGAGGCCCACGGACTTTCGATCGTGAAGGTGTTGGAAACTCATTTCCACGCCGATTTCCTCTCCGGCCATCTTGAGGTTGCGGCCCGCACGGGTGCCACGATTGGCTACGGCGTCGCCGCCACCGGTCGAGCTGAGTTCGCGATCGAAACGCTCCACGATGGTGAGCGGATCCGGTTGGGTGAGGTTGAGCTCGAGATCCGAGAAACGCCGGGGCACACGCCCGAGTCGATCAGCATCGTGATCTTCCCAACCGGCGGCGTAGACGACCCCTACGGGGTGCTTACGGGCGACACGCTCTTCATCGGCGACGTCGGGCGCCCGGACCTACTCGCCACGGTAGGCGTCACTGCCGACGAACTCGCACGTCAGCTCTACCACTCCCTCCACGAGCGACTCCTGACGTTGCCGGACGCCACGAAGGTCTTCCCTGCGCACGGTGCCGGATCGGCATGCGGGAAGAACCTATCGACCGAGACAACGTCCACGATCGGCGAACAACGACGCACCAACTACGCGCTCGCCCCGATGAGTGAGAACGAATTCGTCGAGGCCGTCACTCAGGGGCAGTCCGTCGCTCCGCTCTACTTCTCGTTCGCTGCGAACCGCAATCGTGAGGCGCGTGATCTACTCGCAGACGACAACTCCGTGCCAACTCTCACGATCAACCAAGTGATCGCCTACCAGCAAGCCGGGGCGATCGTGCTGGATGCTCGAGAGGACATGACGTTTGCCGCCGGGCATATACGCGGTTCGGTCAACGTCGGCCTCGGTGGACGATTCGCCGAATACGCCGGTGAGGTCATCCCGCCACAAACGCCGATCATTCTGGTGACACCACCCGGTCACGAGTCCGAAGCGAAAGTTCGATTGGCGCGGATCGGGTTTGACCTCGTGCTGGGCGCGCTCGAAAATCCAGTCGATACCTTCGTCGACCACCCCGAGCTCACCGAGCGACTCTCCCGACTTTCCGCCGAAGCACTCGCGGAACGGATCGAGACGATCCCAGATCTCGTACTGATCGATGTCCGCAACCCGGGCGAGGTCGCGCTCGGCACGATAGCCGGTGCCCGGCCGATCAGCCTCACAGCGCTGCTCACGACGCTCGACCAACTCGACCCGACCGCACCCACGGTCGTGTTCTGTGCCGGCGGCTACCGATCGGCGATTGCCTCCAGCCTGCTGCGATCCCAGGGTTTCACCGACGTCTCCGACCTCGTCGGCGGCTACACCGCGTGGCAGACCCGCCATCTCATGCGTCTCCCAGCCGTCGACTGAGCCAGACATGCGTGCCCTACTCGCCTCACCACTCGGGTTCCTCATCGGCATGTCGCTCAGCGCGCTCGGTGGAGGCGGCTCGATACTCGCTGTTCCCGCGCTTGTCTACGCCGGCGGGCAGTCACCAAGCCACGCCACCACAACATCGCTTGTCATCGTCGCCATCACCGCGACGATAGGCATCGTGCCGCACTGGAGAGCGGGCAGGGTGCGCTTCGGTGCCGGCAGCATCTTCGGCCTCGCCGGCATCGGTGGCTCGTTGCTCGGCTCGCACTGGAATAGGACGGCCGACCCGGATGTCCTCCTGCTGGCGTTTTCCGGGCTCATGCTGATCGCCGCCTACGGCATGTGGCGACGAGTCAAGAACTCCCCGGAATCGACCCCGCTTCGTTCGGTCGGCGCGGCGGTTGCGCAGGTTCCCGCGTCCTCATTCCGGATCGAGCCGATGACGATCGCCAACGTCGTCGCGTCAGGAACGATTGTCGGACTCCTGACCGGATTCTTCGGAGTCGGTGGTGGCTTCGTCATTGTCCCCGCCCTCATACTCGCACTCGGGTTTACGATGCCCGAAGCCGTCGGCACGTCGCTGGTGGTCATCACCATCAACTCGGCCGTCGCACTCACCACACGGTTGCAAGCCGGCTCCATCGAATGGGGCACGATCATCCCGTTTGCGATCACCAGCCTGCTCGGCGTGATCGTCGGGAGTCGCCTTGCCAGCACCCGAGACTCCTGTTCACTCCAGCGTTGGTTCATCGCACTGCTCGTCGTCGTCGCTTGCTACACGGCCGTCCGTGCAGGACTGGCGCTGACAGCGCCCAGCACAGGAATCGGAGGAACAGCCTGACATGATCGGTCTTCCAACCAACGAGTTCGTGTATCGATCGGTACTTGCCGTGTGCGCTCACCCTGACGACGAGTCGTTCGGGCTTGGCGCCGTCTTATCGACCTTCGCTGAGCATGGGATCGAAACCAGGGTGCTGTGTTTCACACACGGAGAGGCATCCATGCTGGGCACCGATGGGGTCGACTTGGCCGCCATCCGCGCCGGCGAACTCGCCGCAGCGGCAGCCGCGCTCGGCGTCCGGTCCGTCCATCTGCTGTCGTACCCGGATGGAACGCTGGGCGAAGCGGCGCTCGAGCAACTCTCCAGCGAGGTGGTGGGACTGGCGGCGACGAATTCGGTCGATTGCCTCCTGGTCTTCGACGTCGGTGGTGTGACGGGTCACCCAGATCACGAACGCGCCACCGAGGCGGCGCTATCAGCCAGCGAGCGTCTGGGTGTGCCAGTCGTGGCGTGGGCGATCCCGATCTTGGTGGCATCGGCGCTGAACCGTGAGTTCGGGACCGGCTTCGTCGGACGCCAGCCGTCCGAGATCAACCTCGTGATCGAAGTTGATCGTCGGCTCCAGCGCGAGGCGATCCAGTGCCACGCCAGCCAGTCAACCGACAACCCGGTGCTGTCGCGTCGGCTCACACTCCAGGGAGCAACCGAATCATTGCGTTGGCTGAACCCTCCCGGCAGTCATCGTGAACCGGGCCAGATCGTGAGCATCGCCACCAACCCCATCTCATCGCATACATCCTCACCAGTTACGGAGCCCACACCATGTCCATGAACGTGTCCGATACCTCCACTCTGGACGTGCCGACGCCGCCCCAGCATTGGTTCGCGCGACTCGGCCGCTTCTCCGCCCGCCGCCGCAAACCCGTGATGCTCTTGTGGTTGGCGGTCGCGTCCGGGGCGGCACCGCTGGCAATCTCCGTGAACGGTGCATTGTCAGGCGCAGGGTGGGAAGCCCAGGGTTCGATCGCACAGCGCGTGCGCGACGAATTGCGCACAGACTTCCCCCAGGTCGCTGCCGAAGCAGCCGTCGTGGTCGTCCATCAGGCGATTCCGATCGCCACGGATCCATCGGCAGTCGACGCCGTCGTGCAAGGGCTGACCGGTGCCGACGGGGTTGAGTCGATCGCTGACCCGCGCACCATGCCAGCCGACGCGGGGCTGATCTCAACCGACGGCCTGACAGCGCTGATCCCGGTCGAACTCGTCGCCGCCACCGACGCCGAACTGCCAGAATCTGCCGGGCTCGTGATCGAGAAGGTCAGCTCCCTGGCATTGCCGACCGGCACCCGCGTCGAAGTGACCGGCGAATGGCCCGTGTGGAGTGATTTCAACACCTCGAACGAAGAAGCCCTTCACAAGGCCGAACTGTTGTCGGGCCTCCCTACCCTGATCCTCCTGTTCATCGCGTTCGGCTCGGCCGTCGCCGCGGGCCTCCCCCTGCTGCTCGCCATGTCAGGCATCGCGCTCGGCTTCGCCGGGCTGCATCTCGCCACGTCGGTCACACCGATGTCGGTGTGGTCGATGAACTTCTCGATGATGATCGGACTCGCGGTCGGAATCGACTACGCACTGTTCATCGTCTCCCGATATCGCGAGGAGCGCGAGGAGGGCAATGACCCATCCGAAGCCATGGCCTCGACGCTCGATAGCGCCGGCAAGGCCGTCTTCCTCTCGGCTCTCACCGTCGTGCTTTCGTTGGCCGCCGTGTTCCTAGTTCCTGTCATGGTGTTTCGATCGATGGCGCTCGGGATGATCCTGTCCGTCATCGCCGTCGCCGTCGCCTCCCTCACGCTGCTCCCTGCCGTGCTCGTGTCGCTCGGCGACCGGGTACTCGTAGCCAGAGCCGAGGACGACCCCGACCGCGCCGCTGAGGGCCGATGGGCGCGCTGGACGACACTGGTAATGAGGCGCCCCGGCATCACGCTGGCTGCAGGCCTCGCCGTCCTGCTGCTGCTCGCCGCACCCGCCCTCGGGATGCGGCTCGGGATGCCCGGCGCGCGCGTCGTCGATGAAGGCCGCTCCAGTCGCGACGGCTACGAGATGGTGGTGTCCGCCTTCGGGCCGGGCGCGACGGCACCACTGTTCGTTACTGTCGACGACGCCGAGGCGGCCCGGGTGGTCGACATTGCGCACGCAGACCTCGGTGTCGTCGACGCCCGGATCGTCGCGGAGCCATCAACCGGCAGCGGCCGCACGGTGGTACGGATCACACCGGCGACAGCGGTTGACGACGCTGCGACGTCCGACCTCATCGGGCGACTGCGCAGCGCGATCGGCGACGCTGCACCGACCGCTTCGGTCGGGGGTCCCGCTGCGCAGAACTACGATCTCACCGACGTTCTCACGGGCAAGGCCCCGCTCGCAATCGCCGCCATCACGGTCGTGGCGTTGATGCTGTTGTTGGTCGTGTTCCGAAGCCTCGCACTGGCAATCTCATCAATCCTGCTCAACTTCGTCAGCGTGGGGGCCGCCTTCGGGTTTGCGACGCTGGTGTTCCAGCACGGATGGGGTGCCGGCTTGATCGGAATCGATCCCCAAGGTTTTGTCGACGCCTGGGCACCGCTGTTCTTCTTCGCCCTGCTGTTCGGGCTCTCGATGGACTACCAACTGTTCCTGCTGGCGGCGATCCGAGAACGTTATGAAGCCACCGGTGACACCCAACTCGCGATCCGCGACGGCATCGCCCGCACCGGGCGTCCGATCACCAACGCCGCCCTGATCATGATCGTCGTGTTCATCGCTTTCGGGGTCACCGGGCCGATCCCCCCGACCGAACTCGGGATCACGCTGGCGTTGGCGGTGCTCCTCGATGCCACGGTCGTCCGAATGATGCTGGTTCCATCGCTGATGAAACTCCTCGGCGAGCGCAACTGGTGGATTCCCGGTTGGCTCGACCGGCGTCTGCCACATGTGCATTTCTCGCACTGACGGCCCGGTCACGCCAGCTTCATGAACATCTTCTGGACATCGGCCAGGGCATATCCCTCTGCCGCGGCCCGCTCGGGGTCTGACACGCACCACGTCAGCCCAGCCGCGACCAGGAGGAACCCGGCCTGTTCGAGCGCTTTGGTTGCCGCCGACAGTTGCGTGACAATCTCGCGGCAATCACGACCCTCTGCCAACATTTGCTGCACGCCACGAACTTGTCCCTCGGCGCGACGGAGTCGCTTGGTGAGATCGGCGATGGTCTCTTCGGGTAGCTCCACAATGGTCCCTTCTAGATCCGGGTGAACGGGGGTAAACCCATGATGCCGAAGCCGGGACCAAAGTCCCTGGTCAACTATACCCCAAGGGGTATACGATGTTGATAGATGTCCGGCAGACCACGGTCGTTCTTCGGCCAGATCTGCCAGGCGTGAGACGAAAGAGGAACAGAGATGAACGGATATGGCAAGGCAGTACTCGAAGAACTGCGGCCCTTACACCGCGAACTACGCCACGCGATTCCTGACGTGTACAAAGGTTTCGCCGAGTTCCACCACGCCGCCTTCGCTGCTGGGGATCTTGATGCCAAGACCAAGGAACTGATCGCCCTGGCGATCGGCGTGATCCAGCGTTGCGACGGGTGCATCGCCTCGCACTCAGAAGGCGCAGCACGCTCTGGTGCCACCAGGCAGGAAGCTGCCGAAGCGATCGGCGTTGCGATGCTCATGAACGGTGGCCCCGCCACGATCTATGGGCCCCGCGCCTACGCTGCGTTCTGCGAGTTCACCCCGGCAACAGAGACCCAAACGCCTGAGATGGCCTTGGCCATCTGACCGACACTGGACCAACTGGACCGACTCGACACCTGGACAGCAGGGCTCATCCGAGGACGACTCGGACGTGGTGGGTTGCGCCGTCATCGGCGAGCGGGATCGAAACTGCTCCGTCAGCCAGTTCGTGTCCGTCGAGTTCCATTGACGCCACCCCGCGACTGACCCCGTGAGGGTTCTCGACAACGATCTCGTACCTGGCACTGTGGTATCGGAAGTCGATCTCGAAGCCTGGCCACGCTCGGGGAATACATGGATCAATCCTGAGTGTCGTTCCGCGCAATCGGAATCCCAGGATCCACTCGACACCGGCCTGGTACATCCAGCCTGCCGAGCCCGTGTACCAGGTCCAGCCGCCACGGCCGACGTGCGGCGGTTCGGCGTACACGTCAGCCGCCATGACGTACGGCTCGACCTTGTAACGGTGGACCCCTGCCCGAGTGCTGGCATGGTTGATCGGATTCAAGATCGAGAACAGTTCACCGGCCTTGTCACCGTCGCCCAGTTCGGCGAAGGCGAGCACCGACCAGATCGCTCCGTGGGTGTATTGCCCGCCATTCTCGCGGACACCGGGTAGGTACCCTTTGACGTAGCCCGGATCGACGTCGGAATGATCGAACGGCGGGGTGAACAGCAGTACCAGACCGTCGCCGTGCCGCATCAGGTACTCCTCGACGGCGGCCATCGCATGGGCGGCGCGGGCGGGATCGGCGGCACCAGACAGAACGCTCCACGATTGGGCGATCGAGTCGATCCGGCACTCAAGATTCGATGCCGAGCCGAGCGGTGTGCCGTCGTCGAAGAAGGCCCGACGGTACCAATCGCCGTCCCAGCCGCTGCGGTCGAGGGCGTTGGCGAGTGCCTTCATGTGCGCTCGCCAACGTTCGGCGTGGACGCCATCCCCGCGATCGTCAGCGATCGGAACGAACGCTGACAGCGCGGCGTAGAGGAACCATCCCAACCAGACGCTCTCGCCGCGACCCTCGTGCCCGATCCGGTTCATGCCGTCGTTCCAGTCGCCTGATCCGATCAGCGGCAGCCCGTGCACACCGACCTTGAGGCTCCTATCAAACGCTGCCGCACAGTGGTCGTACAACGACGCCGACTCAGGCGAGACTGACGGCTGGAAGTAGGCGTCCGTGTGACCCGACGGCAGCGCCACACCTTCGAGGTAGGGAACGATCTCGTCGAGTACAGCCGTGTCGCCAGTGACCGCCATATAGCGATCAGCGGTGTAAGGCAGCCAGAGCAGATCGTCGGAAATCCGGGTTCGGACGCCACGACCCGACGGCGGATGCCACCAATGCTGCACATCTCCCTCGACGAACTGACGGGATGCGGCCCTGAGGAGATGCTCCCTGGCGATTTCGCGCTTCGACGTCACGAGCGCGATCACATCTTGGAGTTGATCGCGGAACCCGTATGCGCCGCCAGCCTGATAGAACGCCGACCGCGCCCACATCCGGCAGGCCAACGTCTGGTAGGTGAGCCAACGGTTGAGCATGATGTCCATCGAGCGGTCGGGTGTGCGTACCTGGATCGTGCCTTGGGCATCGTCCCAATAGCTTGCAACGCTGCCAAGAATCGCGTCGTAGTCAGCCATTCGTCCGCGTCGAATCAGTTCGGTCGCCGCCGCAGCATCGTTGGCCTCGCCGAGCAGAATCACAATTTGGGTCTGTGCTCCGCCGGCGATCTCAACACTGGTTTGCAGGGCGGCGCACGGGTCGAGGCCAGCACCCGTCGCTCCGAGAAGCCGGTGTCCGCGGTCGAGGCCGGCGGGTCGATCGGGAGCTCCATTGCGGCCGAGGAACTCGGTCCGATCGGCAGTCCAGGCCGTCTGGCGCCCACCGAGGTCGAGGAAGGCGACCCGGCCGGCAAACTCCGTGTTCCACGGATTGCCGACCAGGATCGCCTGAGTCTCAGCGTCCAGTGACGTGATGATTCGGGGAGCGCTGACACCACGCGAGACGCCGAGCACCCACTCGGCATAGGCAGTCACCGACAAGCGTCTGAGGCGACCTGATTGGTTCTCGATGGTCAGCACGGAGATTTTGAGGGATTCGTCGAGGGGAACGAACTGAACCAGGTTGAGCGCGATGCCGTTGTGGACGTGCTCGAACCGGCTGTACCCGGCACCGTGACGGGCGACGTACGTCGATTCTTCGCAGCGGATCGGCTGAACAGTCGGGCTCCACAGCTCGCCGCTGTCGTCGTCTCTGACGTAAATCGCCTCGCTCACCGGATCGGTGACCGGATCATTGGACCATGCGGTGAGTTGATTCTCACGGCTATTCCCCGACCATGTATAGCCCGAACCAGATTCGGAGACCTGGAACCCAAACGACTCGTTGGCGATCACGTTCAGCCAGGGTGCCGGGGTGGATTGCCCCGGACCGAGGATCGTGACGTACTCGCGGCCACCATCGGCAAAGCCGCCGAGCCCGTTGAAGAACTCCAGCTCCGGGCGCGGCGCCGTCGACTGGCTGATGATGTTCTTCGATCTGGGCGGCGCCATGGGCGGGCCGACTCGCTCCGGACGATCCAGTCGTATGACCTGCTCGGCAAGACTGCCTCGGCGGCTCAGCAACACGGCCCGAGCTGCGCTCTGCAGGAGCGTACGATCCTCGTCAGATAGCTGGTCGCCGCGCAGAATGTACACCGCACCGCGTCCTGGATGGCCATCGTTGACCAAGGTCGACTGGCTCGTCCGTACAACAGCTTCGAGCGAATCATGAAGGTTCTGGGTATAGGTCGCGCCATGTTCGTTGAGGATCACGAGGTCGACATCGAGCAGTTTCAGTCGCCAGTACTCATGGGCGCGGAGTAGTTGACGGACGATGTCAAGATCCTCGACTTCGTCGATTCGAACCAGCACGATCGGCAGATCACCAGAAATGCCGTGCGCCCACAGACCGGGTGCTCCTCGCTCGTTGCGACCCAGCACGCTCGCAGATGGTCGCAACGAGACGTCAGAGAACAGGATCCGGTTCGCCAGGCGTTGGAACAGGTGGGCTTCGTCGGTAGTGATCCCCAAGTGATGGAGCTGGACCTGGGCTTGCGTCCAAGCGAGAATCGCGGCCCGTTCAAAGGATGCCGAATCGCGGTACTTGTCGGCCAGATCCAAGACCTCCTCGCGCGATTCGGCGACCACAGTCGAAAAGGTCGCATGAGCGGTGGCGCCTGGGGCCAGCGTGATCCTGCACCGCAGACTGAAAATTGGATCGAGCACGGCACCAACCGTGTTCGACAACGGATGCCCATCGACGACGGAGACCGGGGACCGAGTAGACCGTCCGCGGCCGAGAAACCGAGCGCGATCAGTTTCGTACTGGATGACCCCGTCGACCTGCTCCTCGACTGCTGCGACATGTGCGGCCCAAATCGGCTGATCATCGCTTGAGCGTGGGCGGCGCGTCGCAAGGAGCGCCCCGATATGGGGAATGAACTCGGTCTGGACGAACAGGTTCTGAAATGCCGGGTGAGCCAGGTCGGCGGCCTGCGGCGCGAGAGCTATCTCGGAGTATGACGTCAGCTCGATCTGGCGCTCGTTCGAGCCGTAGTTGGTCAATGACACACGCCGGATCTCGGCGTCGTGCTCGGCAGAGACGACGATCGTCAGACCGGTTGTGATCGAGCCGTCGCGACGAGAGAACTCGGCGCGGTCCTCGGAATACGTGACGTCGTAGCTGTCCGCCTCCTTGCCGGCGGGCTGATGCCCTGCCGACCAGACCACGCCTGAGTACATGTCACGCAGGAACAGATAGCTGCCATACGAGTCGCTGGTGGCGTCTTCCCGCCAACGGTTGACCGACACATCCCGCCAGCGGCTATAGCCGGATCCGGCGGTCGTCACCATGACTGCATAGCGTCCGTTCGACAGCAGGTGTGTCCTCGGGATCGCGTCGTGGGGCGATGTGAACCGACGCAGGATCGGCGGCACGAGATCACGCACGTCGGCAGCGCTCTTTACCTCTTCTGCACGCGGGCGCGATACGAGTACGTCACGCGGCATTCGTTCCTGCAGCAACAACTCAGTGGCCTCGACGATCGGGTCAGCGTGGAAACGCTCGACCATCGTCCGATCGTTCAAGACGTTACCGAGGGCGACCAGCGCCATGCCCTGGTGATGGGCCATATAACTCTTCACGACTGCAACCGACTCCCCCTCAGGGAGGCGGCGCGATGTGTAATCGAGCGCTTCTCGAAAGCCGTACCGCCCGCTGGCACCCGCCCTAGTCAACTCGACGAAGTTCTTTGCGGCGGCCTTTGGTTCAATCATCGCCGCCAATGCCGTGGCGTACGGGGCGACCACGACGTCCTCGCTAAGGCCTCGTTTGAGACCGAGGCCTGGCACCCCGAAGCTGGAGTATTGGTACGTCTGCATCAGGTCGCGAGCGTTGAATCCTGACTCGGAGATCCCCCAAGGGACGCCGATTTCGGCGGCGTACCGAATTTGGCGGGCGACGACCAACTGGTTGCTGTGATCGAGCAGGCTGTCGGCTGGTGAGCGCATCACCAGGTTCGGCATCAGGTATTCGAACATGGATCCGGACCACGAGATCAGGGCGGAACCTCGACCGACCGGCGTCATCGATCGGCCTAGCCGGAACCAATGATCAGGGGCGATGTCTCCCTTGGCGATCGCCAGAAAGCTTGCGAGACGGGCCTCCGACGCGAGTAGGTCGTAGTAGCTCGGATCCAAGGTTCCGTCGCGGACCCTGAACCCGATAGAGAACAGTTTGCGGGTCGGATCGAAGAGGAAGCCGAAATCCATCTCCCTGAATAGCTCTTGGGCCTTCTGGGAGATCGCCTGCAACCGGCGTACGAGCATCGCCGCCTCCGCCGATCCGTCTCCCGGGGCATGTATCGGCGGGTCAGACAGGTCGGCGATCGTCGAGAAGCCCGGCGTCTGCGTTGGAATTTGGAGCAGCGAGAGGTCGCGAACATGGCTGCTCACGGCAAGCCGAACGGCGTCCGCCCATGTCACCAGCTCGCTTTCCGGACCATCTCCACGTTCTGCTGTGATCGCCGCTGCGACGTCTGACAATGTTCGGGTACGCGATGAGAGCTCAGCCAACAGCGTGACCCAGGCTTCGGACGTAGCTGGGACGGTGGCTGTCATCGCCGTGTCCAGTTCGAGCGCTTCGTCGAGGTGCCGCCGAGTGAGTGTCTGGCTTCTGCGGTGATCGCCGATCGCTCCGGCGGCGGAGCGACACAACGTGATCCCGTCACCGATTCCCCCGATCGCGGCCTCGATCGGCAGCGGTTGGTCGATCATCTGACGACAGGCGTTCGAGAGCGCCAGCAGGTGGCCGGCGAGATTGCCGCTGTCGACCGACGAGATGTATTCAGGCTCGAGCCGCCGCAGGTCGCGGGTGTCGTACCAGTTGTAGAGGTGTCCGCGGTAGCGTTCGAGGCGATCGATCGTCGCCAACGTTGCTTCCAGTCGCTCGACCATTTCGAACGTCCCGATCCAACCGAAGTCGCGAGCCGTCACAGTCGCCAGCAGGTACATCCCGATATTCGTCGGCGACGTCCGATGGGCGACGACCGGCAGCGGGTCATCCTGGAAGTTGTCGGGCGGCAACCCATTGTCCTCGGGACCGACGAAGGTCTCGAAGAACAGCCATGTCCGGCGGGCCGTGAGTCGCAGCGCCTCGACGTCGGCGGGCGAAAGCTGCTCTGAGGCTGTCGAGTCGAGTGGCCGACTGATCCAGCGAGCGATGAGTGGTGAAGCGACCCACAGCACGCCAAACGGCGCCGCAATCCAGGCCGCCTCCGGCTTCACGACAACGACAGTCCCGACGGTGGCGACAGCAATCGCAACGCCGCCAGACATGTGCCGGTAGAAGCCCCCGAGCCGAAGGTCGCGGCTGGCTTTGACCTGCGCTGCGGTTGTCCACTCGAGCAGGTTGCGCCGTGTTCCGTAGACCCGCGCCAGGGTTCGCACGATGGCGTCGACCATCAGCCACGCCTGAAAGGCGAGAAACGTCACACCGAGAATCAGATGGGCAGCCGCAATCGCGACGTCGGTGCCCAACGCTCGCAGGTGGCTACGTTTGGATATGCCCCGGCGGCGCGGCCTTAGACCACCGAGGACAGGCAATCCGGCAGGGATCGCCAGCGAGGCGATCACGAACGTCGTCCACACGACGGCGGAGATCTCGGGAAAGGTCCAGGCGGCGATGAGTGCGGCAAGTGTGCATGGCGCGGACATCGTGCGTCGAAGGTTGTCGATCATCTTCCAGCGGCCAATGCCGCGAATTGACCTCCGGTCGCGTCGGCCCGTGGCGTCACGGGCGCGACCGAGGATCCACGGCAGAAGCTGCCAATCGCCCCTCGCCCAGCGGTGCTGGCGGGAAGCCGAAACCAGATAGTTGGCTGGGAACTCGTCGAACAACTCGACGTCGGTCACTAGCCCCGCCCGGGCGGCAATCCCCTCGAACAGGTCATGGCTGAGGAGCGAGTTCTCGGGAACCCGGTCCTCCATTGCGGACTCGAAAGCGTCAACGTCGTAGATCCCCTTGCCTGTGAAGCTGCCCTCGTTGAACAGGTCCTGATACACGTCCGAGACAGCGGACGCATACGGGTCGATTCCAGCCGATCCGGAGAAGATCCGCTGAAAGACCGATCCGCCTTGCTCGGCCGGGAGCGTTGGGGTAATTCGAGGCTGAAGCACGCCGTAGCCATGAGTTACCCGGCGGGTCGCGGGATCAAAGGTCGGTTGGTTGAGCGGGTGGGCGATCGTTCCCACGAGGCGCCCGACGGCACCCATCGGCAGCCGAGTATCGGCATCGAGCGTGACGACGTAGCGAACGTCGGTCGGAGCCGTCGACTCGGCCCGCCCGCTGGTGAGAATCCGAGTCGACGTCGAGCCGCGCAGGAGGGCGTTGAGTTCTTGGAGCTTGCCGCGCTTGCGTTCCCACCCCATCCAACAGCGCTCGGAGTCATTCCAGCTTCGGTTCCGGTGGAAGAGCAGGAAGCGAGCGCCTCCACCTGGGGCATCGCCGTGACGTTCGTTGAGCAGGTCGATGCCGGACGCTGCCGCGGCGAGCAACTCGTCATCTCCTGGAACAGTCTCCGTTGGTGCGTCGAGCCAGTCAGACAGCAGCGCGAACCTGAGATCGCCCTCCCGGTTTCCGAGGTAGTGGATTTCGAGGCCGCGGACGAGGGCTTCGACATCGGTTTCATTGGTGAGCAGCATCGGTACCACGACAAGCGTCCGGAGACGTGAGGGCACGCCGAGATCCAGGTCCAGCCGGGGAAGGGCGCATGGGCCGAGCACGCGGGTGACCATTCGGTTGACCAGCGCAATCGCCAGATCGGAGGCCGGAAGCACGGCAAGGACCGCAACGACGACGATGCCGGCACCAACTCCGTCCCGGGACAGCAGAAGGGGTGCGGCCAGGACCAGCGCTGTGACGAACGCCAGCGTCCCGAGGTAGCCGGCGACGGGCAACCGGACATAGGCCCGCCGAAGCCGAACAGCCAAGGGCACCCGAACCCGGAGGGCGCGCTCGAGCGCAGGCCGACCATCGGAGATCAGGCAGTAACCGGGATCCCGGCTCCGAGCCGCGATGCCCGGTTCGGCTTCGTCAGCCAATGGTGCTGAATCCACCATGTCGAGGGCCGCTACGGCGACCTCGACCTCTGTGATACTCGCACCTCGTGCCATCTCCTCGATGGCGTGCCGATAACGGTCTCGGGTGGCAAAATCCATGTCCTTGAACGCGCTTCGCGCACAGAGAACCTCGTCGACCAAACCGACACTTTCGACGAACTGGGCCCAATCGAACGACGAGATCAGGCGCATACTCGTAATCACATTGCGGACCGTCACATTCATGACCGCCTGGCGCTGGTGTGCGAGGCGGACCATCTCCTCCGCCGTGGTCCCCTGACCGGCGAGCTGCTCCTCCAACCAGCGAAGGGCGGGCGTAACCGCCGGGTCCTGATCACGGAGGCGCTGGAAGAGTTGGACGCTGGCGGCTGTCGGGAGCGTCGTGCGGGCCAGCCGGCGCAGCGAGACCGCGGCCACCTCGGGGCTGTCGTCGCCGAGGCCGAGCAGGCCGTCGGCGAGATCGTCCGCCATCTGGCGTGCGGCGCGGCTGCGCACGATCTGTTCGGAGAGGCGTCGGAGGTTATCGACGAGCAGAATTCGGAGGCTGATCGCGATTGCCCAGAGTTCGCCGATCGTCAGCGGCTCCACCTCTTGATAGGCGCGCACCATACGCCGCAGGCTTTCCGGATCGAACCGGCTGTCGGTGTGGGCGATGTAGCCCCAGGCGAGCCCCATAACCCGCGGATATCCCGCCAGCGGACCCTCGCCGAGCTTGGGCAGTTGGCGGTAGTAGTCCGAGGGGAGGTCATCTCGGATTTCTCGGAGTTGCTCGTCAACGATTGGAAAGTTGTCGACGAGCCACTCGGCGGCCGGCGTGATCGAACGTTCCTCCTTGATCGCCCTGGCCAAGAGGCGGTACGACTCCACCAAGACACGACCATTTTCGGCGATACGAGGATGTACGGCACGCCCACGCCGGCCAGCACCGGTGATCTTCTGGGCCGCAGCAAGGGTATGAGCGTGCTGCTCGAGACGCTCGACGCTGAAAAGTTCAGCGAGAATCGGCTCCTCGAACTCGTGAGGGGACCGACCGCGCCGGCGATCGCAACTGAGCGGGTCTCTGACAGGAAATTTTGATCGCATCTTCAGCTTTCAGCGCTCGACGAGGCAGAGCCTACGCTCCAAATCCGCCAGGGGAGGTGTCGAGAGTTGGCCGGCCGGAAGCCGGTGACTGGCCGAGAAGGTCATCGGATTGTCGTCTTACTGCAGTTTCACGTCACGTGCCTTGGGGTACGATGACTCCGACACGACGACTCAACCCGACGTGCCGGACCGTGCTCCCCCGCACGTGCCAGATGCGTTGCTCCGGACCTCGGTAGCGCCTCGTTGAGGTTGCGGTCTGGAGTAGCCGATGTCAACAACCACGACCTGCCCACCCGCTGACGAAGCGTGGTGCGCCAACCCCTCGGGGCGGTCGGTTGTCAAGGCGGTGCTGCGGCGAATGGTGCCGTACGTGATCGAGGCGACCGTGATCCCGACGATGCTGTTCTACACCTTCCTGGTCGTGCTCGAACTCAAGTGGGCAGTCATCGCCGCCGTCACTTGGACATACGCCGCGGTCGGACGCCGAATCGCCCTGAACCGACCGATTCCGGGCATCCTGATTCTGGCAACCCTTGGCGTCACGGTTCGCAGCGTCCTCTATCTGCTCAGCGGCAACAGCTTCATCTACTTCTTTCAGCCGATCATGCGGACCGTGGCGACGGCCACCTTCTTCGCCCTATCGGTCACCGTTGGGCGGCCGCTCGTCGCCCGGTTTGCGGCGGATTTCTGTGCGTTTACCCCTGAGGTCGGGGGTCGGCCGGCAATTACCCAACTATTTCGCCGACTGACGTACCTGTGGGCAGGTGCTCAAGCGATCGCCGCCGTGACCAGCTTGACGTTGCTTCTCACCGTCCCGGTTGCGGTGTTCGTCGGCACGGCGACGGCGTCCGCGTGGATCATCACGTGCAGCGGAATCGTGCTGACCGTGTGGGATTCGGTCCGTACAGCCAGACGCGACGGGCTGCACACCGCTGTCGCCCCCGGCGGCCGGCTGCACGCCTACGTCGCTCTTGCTGCGTAAACCCCCTTCGACGCATTATTGAGCCAGCAGCCGTTTCGGCGATAATCCGAGCCGTGAATCTTGAGCATTTGATATCGATTTCGGTCGAGCTGGACCCGCCCGCCTTGCTCGGGACGTTTCCCGTGGGCGAGCGGCGTCTGATCACGTTCACGTCGGGAACGTTTGTGGGCCGGGACGGACTCAGGGGAACGCTGGCGCCGGGCGGCGTCGACTGGCAGGTCGTACGCGCCGACGGCGCAATCGAGATCAGGGCGCACTATCTGCTTCGCACGGACGACGGTGATCCGATCGAGATCGTTTCAGACGGTTTACGGATCGCCAGTCCGGAGGTCGCCGAGCGGATGGCGTCCGGTGAGATCGTCGATCCTGCGGAGTACTACTTCCGGACGCATGTCCGGATCAACACGTCGTCAACGCGGTGGGACCGGCTGAATCGGATCATCGCCGTCGCGTCGGGGGAACGCGGCGCACACGGTGTCGTGATTCACGTCAGCGAACTCACGTGACATCTGTACGGCACGACACCGTCATCGTCGGCGCTGGGATCGGAGGGCTTGTCACCGCCCTGAGTCTGTACCAGGCAGGCATCGAGGCCCATGTCTATGAATCAGTTCGTGATGTCACCGCGCTCGGTGTTGGAATCAACCTGCTGCCGCACGCTGTGCGCGAACTTGACGCGCTTGGGTTGCTGGGGCGCCTCGGCACCGAAGCCGTCGCGCCGACCGCGCTGGCCTATTTCACCAAGCGCGGTCAACAGATCTGGACCGAACCGCGCGGCATCGCTGCCGGGTACGCCTGGCCCCAGCTGTCGATCCACCGAGGCACATTGCAGCGTGTGCTGCTTGACGCAACGATCGAGGTGCTCGGCGCTGACCACATTCACACCGGTCACCATCTCGTGAGCGTTGAACACGCAGACGACGGCGCCATCGCCCACTTCGCCACCGAACGAGGCGCCGATGCCGACCATACGGCGCACACGTCACTGCTGATCGCCGCCGATGGCATCCACTCAGCGGCGCGGGCACAGTTCTACCCGGATCAGGGGTCGCCACACTGGAATGGTGCCCTGCTGTGGCGCGGGCTCACCGAGGCCGATCCCGTGCTCGACGGGCGAACCATGATCTGGGCCGGGCACCCACGCCAGAAGTTCGTCGGCTATCCGGTCCTCGAGCTGGCCAACGGACGCCAACTTTTCAACTTCATCGCCGAACTCCGAACTGACGACACAGAACTCGTCGATCGCGAGGACTGGAACCGACCTGGCAATCTCGATGATTTCATCGAACCGTTCGAGTCATGGGTCTTCGATTGGCTCGACGTGCCGTCACTGATGCGCTCGGCTGACGGCACGTTCCTGTTTCCGATGGTCGATCGTGACCCAGTCGATCGGTGGTCGTTCGGTCGGACCACGCTGCTCGGTGACGCGGCTCACCCGATGTACCCGATCGGTTCGAACGGCGCCTCGCAGGCGATTCTTGATGCCCGCACCCTCACTGGCTGCTTGACGTCCTATCCGAGCGACACCGTACGGGCGCTCGAACGTTACGACGAGGTTCGCCGCCCAACCACCGGTGCGATCGTGCTCGCCAACCGAGGTCTCGGCCCTGAACTTCCGATGCAACTCGTCGAGCAACGCGCCCCCGATGGCTTCGTGGACATCAACGATGTGATCACGTCCGAAGAAATCACCGAAGTCACCGATGGCTATCGGCGCACCGCCGGCTTTGCCCTGACCGCCCTTGCCGATGGGATCTCCCTCGCCGATCGCTCGTATTGAGTGAGTCATTCCGGTTGCACTCGTCCGAAACGTGCAGGCCACGAGCGACGAGCGGGCTACCGGCCAGCCAGCGGTTGGCCTGTCCGCATCCGATACGCGAAAATGCCGTGGAGGTAAATTCATGACCGAGACACCCACAGCAATCGTTACGGGCGCCGGTGGCGGGATTGGTGCGGCGCTCGTCAAGCGGCTGGCCGGACGCGGTATGAATGTCGTGCTCGTCGACCTGATCACCGATGGACTCGACGCCGTTGTCGCCGATGCCGGACTCAGTGTCGATCGCTACCTGAACGTCGCCGCCGACGTGTCGGTCGAGGCAGATGTCGAGCGCTACGTTGCGGCGACTATCGACAGGTTCGGACGTATCGACTTCTTCGCCAACAACGCCGGCATCGAGTGCCCGTTTGGGTTGACCGAGGATCAGCCGGTCGCCGTCCTCGACCACGTCTACAACGTCAATGTCAGGGGTGTCTTCCTCGGTTTACAGAAGGTACTGCCGGTGATGAAGGCCCAGGGCTCCGGGGCGATCATGAACACGTCTTCACTTGCCGGCATCATCGGCGCACCGGGAATGTCGCCTTACATCATGAGCAAGCACGCCGTTCTACCCGGCGCGATCAACACGCAGATGATGCGACGCATCGAGGACAGTACGGGCACGCCCAGCGAGTATCAGCAGGCCACGGCCGCGGCCGCCCCACTCGGACGCTACGGCGAGCCCGACGAGGTGGCCGCGGTGATGAGTTTCCTGCTCAGCGACGATGCCTCGTACGTGACGTCGTCGCTGTACACCGTCGACGGTGGGATGGTGCCTCAATGACCCGCCCGTCGGCCGATACGTAATCACGCACTCCCAGGCCTCATGGCAACCTATCGGCGATCGAGAACTGGGTTGGATGCGCCTCCTCAACGAGCAGTTCGGTCGCGCATCGCATTGGCCGATGTCGGGACCGTGCCGTTCGGCTCTTATAGAACCGAGACCGAAGGGGTCCCGCACGAAGATCCGCGATGATCATCTCGATTTCTCGGGCCAGCCGGTCGGCGACATCTCCCGTCGAACCTACTCCGACGATGGGTTGGAACTCCGCGGGAGCGGGGAACGCGAAGTTGTGCCGACCTGCGAGACGAAGACCGCGCCCAGCAACTAGGCCGATGGCGAAATGGCGATCGAACGTCATTGGACGTCGTAAGTTCTCAATCGCCTCCTCGATATCTGCGATGTCGTCTCGCGACGAATACTCAGCCGCCAACCACCGAGCGACGACGATCAGCCGTCGCCGAGCTTGTGCCCTAGTCAATGTCACGACACAAGCATGCACGCGGTCGCATTCCGAAAACGTAAATCCTCCAAGTTGGGCGTCCAACGAACTCGTGGTCGAGAAGTTTGGACTCGGTTCGGTTGCACGTCTGGTTTGACTCGAAGGTCCACTGCGAGCGACTTTTACATGCCATTGAAGCGCCAGCTCAAGCAGCACAGTCCGAGCGCGACCCGACAGCATCCGACAATCACCATCACGACGTGTCACCCGACGCCACTTGCCAGGCCGTGAACGCCTCGTGCATCCCCCCACGTCGCGTTCACCGTCGACTAGCAGACCGTCAACCGGAGGCCCGGAGCGGCTCCAAAAGAAATCTTTAGACCATGTTGCATCACGTACGTACGTCTGATAGTGTGATCTCATGTCACGGCCGGCCGATCCACAAGCGATGTTCACATCGCTGATCCACGCCGACCCCGCCACACTGACGATGCCCGAAGTCGTGGCAACACTCCAGACGTTCCGTGTCGTGCAAGGCTGGATGGACCACTTCCAAGCACGCCTGCTGTCACGCTCCAACGAACTTGACGTCTCCGCCGCAGAAGTCTTGATCCGTAATGCCGGGATCTCCGCTGCCGAAGCAAAAGCAAAGGATCGACGCTCCAAGGCGTTGGAAGAGGCTCCGTCGTTCAGTGACGCACTCGCCGAAGGTGCTGTCTCTGCCGGTCACACCGACGCCCTAGCCAACGCCACCGCGCGTCTTGACGATGCCACCAAAGACTTGTTCCTCGAACACGAAGCCGCACTACTCGATCAGGCGACACATTCGACACCCGAAGAGTTCGCCCGTCACTGCCGACACTTGAAAGACCGAATCTCACGCGATCAAGGCATCGAACGATCAGAACGCCAAAAGCGTGACACGACACTGCGAAAGTCGATCTGCCCACGCACCGGGATGTACCGGATCAACGCCGAACTCGACCCCGAACTGGGTCACCAGTTGTTTACATCGCTTGACGCCGAAATCGCCGCCATGATCGCCGGCAACACCGAACTTCGTGAGATCGACCGGAACCATCTCGCCGCCCACGCACTCGGCCACCTCGTGTCTGGCGGTCATCAAGCCGTCCGACCCGCCGTCGTTGAACTTACGGTGATTATTGATCTCGACACGCTCGCAGACGGCTTGCATGACGATTCGATCTGTGAGTTCGGTGACGGAACCCCGATCCCAGTCGGGATGGCACGCCGCCTGGCATGCAACGCATCGATCCTCCCAGTCGTACTCAACGGTGACGGAATCCCGCTCGACATCGGACGCACACAACGCCTCGCCAACCGAGCCCAACGACGCGCACTCCGAACGATGTATCGGACGTGTGCGTTTCATGGTTGCGATATCAGTTTCGACCGCTGCGAAATCCATCACCTCCACGAATGGGCCAACGGCGGACCAACCGACCTACGCCACCTCGTCCCGACCTGCAAACACCACCACCACCTGATCCACGAAGGCGGATGGACACTCACCCTCGCCAACGACCGCACCCTCACCATCCGAACACCCGACGGACAGATACACGCCAGCGTCCCAATCCAAATCAGACCAGGCCAACGAGTCCAACAACACCGCCAACGCAAACACGCCAAACAACAAGAACAGCAACAAGAACAGCAGCAGCAGCAGCAGCAGCGAGACAAACAGGACGACCAGACGATCCAGACCCTCCAACCATGAGGGTCACATCGCCGCGTCCCGGCAGCCGCCCGACGGACTGCAGCACAGTTGTCAGCGTCGCGAATACCTACACTCGGTCCTGTGTCGCGACTGTTGAGTTCCGTTCCGGCTCGCACGATTCTCAGCGTGTGGGCATGGCTCGTGCTCGGCGTGTTGGTGATCTCGTTCCTCCCGCTTGTCGCAATCACCCGACTCGTCACGGCACCATTCGACAAAGGTCACTATCACGCTGGGCTGCTGTTCCGAAAGGTCGCTGTCGTTCACCAAAAGCTCAATCCGCTGTGGAGTTTCAAGGTCACCGGCCATGTCCCCGACGACCCACGTCGCCCGTACGTTGTCGTGTCCAACCATGAAAGCTTCGTCGACATATTGCTGATCTCCCACCTGCCATTCGAGATGAAATGGATGAGCAAGAGCGAGTTCTTCAAGATCCCGTTCATGGGCTGGATGATGCATCTCGCCGGCGACATTCGACTCGTTCGTGGCACCAAGAAGGCTGGAGTGCAAGCACTGCTGGACTGCAGGGAGCGGCTCGAGAAGAAGGTCTCGGTGATGATCTTTCCCGAGGGAACCCGATCGAAAACAGGCGAGCTTGGGGAGTTCAAGGATGGTGCCTTTCGGCTCGCCCTCCAAGCAGGCGTCCCGATCCTTCCGCTCGCCGTGCTCGGCACGCGCGACGCACTGATCAAACACGACTGGCGGTTCGGGTACAGCCGCGCCGAAGTGCGCGTGCTCGACCCGATTCCAACCGATGGGCTCGCCAAGAGTCAGGTCGAAGACCTCAGGGACCGCACTCGTGACGCGATCTCAGCGGCCCTCGACGACATGCGCGTTGAACGGGCTGGACTCGCAACGCGCTAGCGAATCGCTTCCAGTTATCAGATCTCGCCGGCCACTAGGACTACGGCGAACGATCATGGTCGTACCGGTCGTCATGCGGACCGTCGATTTCAGGCGATTCTGGACAGAACCCTCAGGGGTCCGGTGACCGACGAAAGCTCGAATCGCCCGCTCGCCAACGCAGGGAGATAGATCTGCTCGTATGGCGGGCGGCCACCATCGGCTGGGTCAGGAAACACGTCATGGATCGCCAAACTGCCACCGATCGCGACGTGCGGAGTCCAACCTTCGTAGTCGTCGCTGGCGGGTTCAACGCCATGGCCGCCGTCGATGAACAGGAATGCCAACGGCGTCGACCAGTAGCGGGCAACAATCGAGGATCGACCGACGACGGCGACAACGTGATCTTCGAGATCTGCCTCATGAATCGCATCGCGGAAGAACGGCAGCGTGTCGATCTTGCCAACCCGTCGATCGACGACGTCGCTGTCGTGATGTTCCCAACCTGACTGATTCTCTTCCGACCCACGGTGATGATCGACGGCGAACAGCACGGTGCCGGCCTGCCTGGCAGCGTCGCCGAGCCAGATCGTCGAGCGCCCACAATACGACCCGACCTCAACCCACGGAAGACCGGGCACTTCGCGACCAGCTGACAACGCCGCACTATGCAGGGCATCCCCCTCGTCACCCGGCATGAAGCCCCTGGTCGAGAGCGCAAGCGAACGCAACCCAGAATCGATCGGCACGTCGGCAACTCTACGACCGAGAACTGCGATGGATTCGGTGACATCCGGTCAACATGCGAGCGAATCGATTCGGTCAGTCTGCGGTGATCGCGCTCGGCACCGTTCGTTGCATGAACACCAGATCGCACCATTGACCGTGTTTCCAACCAACCTCCGGCATGCGCGCCGTCTCGACGAACCCGAGCCGAGTGTGAAACGCCAGCGACGGTGTGTTTGACGAATCGATCGCGCCGACCATCACGTGGGCACCTGCCGTCGAAGCCCGCTCCATCAGGCATTCCATGAGCAGGCGACCGACACCCCGACCCCACGCCGATTCGGAAATCTGGATCGTGTGCTCGACCGTGAAGCGATATCCAGGCCGACCGATCGAGTCACGGAAATCGTCATACGTCGCAAACCCGATCACGGTGCCGCCACCGCTTTCGGCGACGAGAACCGGGAAACCGCGCTCGCGCTGCTCGTCCATCCACGGTCGACGCGCCTCGACGGTGTGTGGGAACTCGCGATACTCGTACGTGCGTGCATCGATCCAAGCGTTCAGCAGATCGACAATCACCGGGAGGTCATCCGGCACCGCATCCCTGACGACAATCGGATCCATCGGTGCAGCGTAGAAGGACCGATTAGCTGGCGCGCGACAGCAGGGCGGCCGGATCGGACCATCGGCGGCGTGGCAGGATGAACGTATGGCGGACGCGCTCCAGGAATTGATCGAGTTACTTGACCTGGAAGCGATCGAGGTCAACCTGTTCCGCGGCGTCTCACCGGTTGAAGAACGCCAGCGAGTGTTCGGCGGACAAGTCGCCGGTCAGGCGCTCGTTGCCGCCTCGCGCACGATCGACGAGCCCGAGCGCGGCGTGCATTCACTGCACGCCTACTTCCTGAGACCTGGCGATATGAAGGTCCCGATCCTTTACGAGGTCGATCGGATTCGTGACGGTAAGAGTTTCTCGACCCGCCGAGTGGTGGCAATCCAGCACGGCAATGCGATCTTCAATCTCCAAGCCAGCTTTCACGACCCCGAGCCGGGGCTCGACTATCACATCCCGGCCCCGCTCAATGTGCCAGACCCCGAGACTCTCCCCGATTTTCGGGCGCGGTACGCCAACTATCGCGACCAGCTTGGCGGCTGGTACGACCGGCCGCGACCGATCGACATTCGCTACTGCCCACCTGACCCGGCGCTGGAACCGGGCGTCAAGTCAGAGGGTCAACGGGTGTGGTTACGTACGAACGGCAAGCTCCCTGATGATCCGGTCCTACACGCTTGCATCGTGACCTATGCCAGTGATTACACCTTGCTTGACACGCCACTACGACCATTCGCGATGTCGTCGTTGACACACAACTTGATGATGGCGAGCCTCGACCACGCGATGTGGTTTCACCGCTCGTTCCGAGCTGACGATTGGCTGTTGTACGACCAGCGAGCGCTCTCCACTTCATCCGCTCGGGGTCTCGCCGGCGGATCGATCTTCACCTCGGATGGCCACCTGGCGATCAGCGTGGTGCAGGAAGGACTCATCCGGGAACTGAAATGAACAGGGCCGTCAACGTCACGTTCGTCGCAATCGGGATTTTCACTACTGGGTGCAGTAATGAGAGCGGTAGTGGCGTGTCGATCGAAACCGTCGGAGAGGCAGACTCGGCGGTGTTCATCACCACGACCAGCTTGACGCCGGGCACGCCGGCCACGGGTGACTCGGTTGCGGCGACCGATCCGCCAAACTCCACGAACAGCGTGAGCACGGAAGCGGCGCCGGCCACCGTGCCGGTGACTGAGGCCACGACTCCTGTTGAGGCGGTGGTCGGGAATCCCGTCGTCCAGTTGGCCCAGGTCGGTACGTTCGACGGACCTGTCGATCTTGCGATTCGGCCTGGCGATACGGCGCTCTACATCGTCGAG
>JANMTV010000227.1:0-1027 GCA_031390905.1 Ilumatobacteraceae bacterium
GTGAGTGATACAGAAACACCTCGGCTGCGGAGCACGGTGCTCGCACAACTTCGGTTGCTCGTCGTTGCAGGAATTCCCTTTGGTGTGGTCGTGGCAGGATTCGGAAGTCGATTGGCGATGCTGGTGCTGCGCATGTCGTCACCCGACTCGGTGATTGGGGTTCAGAGCGACGATGACTTCACGATCGGCGAAGTCACCTTCGTCGGCACTTACAACCTGCTGTTGATCGGTGCCGCTGTCGGAATCATCGGCGTGGCGGCGTACCAATGTGTTTCGCCTCGATTGATCGGTCCGATGTGGTTTCGTCGACTGACATTGGCACTTGGGGCGGGAGCGGTTGTCGGTTCGATGCTGGTGCACGCTGACGGGATCGACTTCACGGTGCTCAAGCCGATGTGGTTTGCGATCTCCCTGTTCGTAGTGCTCCCCGCCCTGTTCGGGCTGCTGATTGGCCCCGTGGTCGATCGCGTTGCAGCGAGGCTTACCGCTGTGCCGGTCCGCAAGCGCGATTGGGTGCTACCGATTCTGCTCGTGGCGGCGTTTCCACCGACGCTTTTCATCCTTGGTTTCGCCGCCGCGATCTACACCTTGTGGGCGAACATCCGCCAGCACACCGATGCCCACCAGGTCATGCAGGGTCGGATCCCGACGATGGTGTTCCGAGCGGCGTGGCTCGGCGTCGCCGTTCTCGGTCTGCTCTCCCTGATGGGAGATGTCCAAGATCTCGTGTAACAGCCCTCCGGTTAGCAGGTTTTCCGGAGGGATGGCGTGTCGCCGATCGATCGTGGGACGATATATCTCTTGACACTATATCTAGACACGATATAATTGTCTCGTGCGCTCGCCTGACCCTCACGACTTCCTGCCGTTGCCTCCAGCCCAGTTTCACGTGCTGGTCGCACTGGCGGAGGGTGAGATGCACGGCTACGTGATCATGCAGGCAGTCGAGGCATCCTCGGGTGGAGTCGTGAAGATGGGTCCGGCAACGCTGTATGGAACGCTGAAGCGGCTCGTCGACTCAGGGCTT